>JAHCKU010000110.1 GCA_026125625.1 Burkholderiales bacterium
CGCCGACGAGACCATCAACTACGCTGCGGAGGATCTGCGCGCGCGCGTGAAAGCGCTGACCCAGGGACGCGGCATCGACGTGGTGTATGACCCGGTGGGCGGACCGTACTCGGAGCCGGCGTTGCGCGACATGGCGTGGAACGGGCGCTACCTGGTGGTGGGATTCGCTGCCGGCGACATTCCCAGGATCCCGCTCAATCTGGCGCTGCTCAAGGGCTGTGCCATCGTGGGTGTGTTCTGGGGCGCGTTCACCCGCAACGAACCCGAACGCAACCGTCGCAACAACGAAGCGCTGATGCAGCTGTATCGCGAGGGCAAGGTCGAGCCGCACATCCATGCCACGTATCCGCTCGAACGCGCTGGCGAGGCCTTGAACGAAGTGCTGTACAAGCGCGTCAGCGGGAAGGTGGTGCTGACCACCTGAGCCGCGCGGAGAAATCGTGCAGCCGCGCGGCTTCATGCGGCGGCGAAAGTGTTTTCGGTCAGCTGCGCGAAGATGCAGCGACGGAGGAGCGATGAAATCGACGATGATGCAGGTTCCGCTGAACCTGTGCCATTTCCTGGAGCGCGCGGGTCGGCTCTTCGGCGGCGTGGAGATCGTCTCGCGCATGCCGGACAAGTCCCTGCATCGCACCAGCTATGCCGACCTGCACCGGCGCGCGCGGCGGCTGGCGCAGGCGTTGCAGCAGGCCGGCCTGCGCAAGGGCGAGCGGGTGGCGACGCTGATGTGGAACCACTACGCGCACTTCGAGAGCTACTTCGGCGTGATCGCATCGGGCGGCGTGCTGCACACTCTGAATCTGCGCCTGGCGCCGGAGGAGATCGGCTACATCGCGAATCACGCGCAGGACCGCTTCCTGATCGTCGACGACATCCTGCTGCCGCTGTTCGAACGTTTCAAGGCGCTCGCGCGCATCGAGCAGGTGATCGTGGTGCCGCTCACCGGCAAGCCGGTACAGGCACCTTTCGTCGACTACGAGACGTTTCTGGCCGGCGCCGACGGCGACTGGGACTACCCGCACATGGACGAGAACGATCCCATCGCCATGTGCTACACCTCGGGCACCACCGGACGCCCGAAAGGAGTGATCTACTCGCACCGCTCGCAGGTGCTGCACACTCTCGCGCAATGCATGCCGGATGCCGTCGGGATTTCGGGGCGCGACGTGATGCTGCCGGTGGTGCCGATGTTCCATGCCAATGCCTGGGGCGTCCCCTATGCAGCATGCATGCTCGGAACCAAGATGGTGTTTCCCGGGCCGCATTTGCATCCCGAGGATCTGCTGCCGCTGCTGGAGCAGGAGCAGGCGACCATCGCCTGCGGCGTGCCGACCATCTGGCTGGCCATGATCCAGCTGCTCGAGCGCGATCCCGGCAAATGGAAGCTCTCTCCCAGGCTGCGCCTCACGGTCGGCGGCTCTGCCGTGCCCGAGTCGCTCATTCGCGCGTTCGCACGTCAGGGTATCGACATCATCCAGGGCTGGGGCATGACCGAGACTTCGCCGTTGGCGACTATTGCCAGGGTCACGCAGCTACAGGGCGAACCGGACGAGGACGAACGCTTCGCCACCCTGGCTTCGCAGGGCTATCCGATCCCGCTGGTCGATCTGCGCATCGTCGGTGAGCAGGGTGAGCAGCCCTGGGACGGCAAGTCGGTGGGCGAGATCCAGGTGCGCGGGCCATGGATCACCGGCAGCTATCATGACCTGCCGCAGTCGCAGGACAGTTTCACCTCCGACGGCTGGCTGCGCACCGGTGACGTGGCCGCGGTCACGCCGCTGGGCTTCGTGCGGATCACCGATCGCACCAAGGATCTGATCAAGTCCGGCGGCGAATGGATCAGCTCGGTCGATCTCGAGAATGCGATCATGGCCCACCCGGCCGTGGCCGAGGCGGCGGTGATCGCGGTGCCGCACCCGAAATGGGCGGAGCGGCCGCTGGCGGTGATCGTGGTGAAACAGGGGGTGCAGGTGACGGAAGCCGAGATGCAGGATTTTCTGGCACGCAGGTTCGTGAAGTGGATGGTGCCGGAGGCCTATGTGTTTACGGACGCCATCCCGCGCACCTCGACCGGCAAGTTCCTCAAGTCCGCGCTGCGCGAGCAGTATGGGGACTGGAAGTGGGCGGATGCAGGATGAACGTGTCAAGGACGTGACATGAACTTCGAGCCGAGTGACGAGCAGCGCCTGGTGCAGCATACGGCGCGCGAATTCGCGCGCCGGCAGATGGCACCGGTCGCAGCGGCGTGCGACCGCGAGTCGCGCTTTCCCATGGAGGTCTACCGACAGGCTCAGGAGATCGGCCTGGTGAACATGACCGTGCCGCGCGAGTTCGGCGGCAGCGGCTGGGACGTCCTCGACTGCATCCTGGTGACCGAGGAGCTGGCGTGGGCCTGCATCGGCATCACCGGCGCATTCGGGTTGAACAGCATCTTCGCCGATGTGTTCCACGTCGCCGGCAGCGCACAGCAGAAGCAGGCCGTATTCACGCGCCTGATGGCAGGCGAATTCGGCGCCTATGCCCTGACCGAACCGGGCGCAGGCTCGGATGTGGCGGCGATCAGCACGCGCGCAGTGCGCAAAGGCGATCGCTACGTGCTCGACGGCAGCAAGATATGGATCTCGAATGCGCCGCTGGCCAACATGTTCGTGATCTTCGCCAAGACCGATCCCGCTGCCGGCCATCGCGGCATCAGCGCCTTCCTGGTCGAGCGCGATACGCCGGGACTGAGCGTCGGTGCGCCTCTGGGCAAGCTGGGGCAGCGCGCGGCGCCGGTGGCGGAGGTGTTCCTGAACGGCGTGGAGGTGCCGGTCTCTGCGCTGATCGATGAGGAAGGCGCCGGCTTTATCATCGCCATGCGCGTGTTCGACCGCTCGCGTCCCATGGTTGCCGCCCTGGCGCTCGGGTTGCTGCAGCGCTGCCTGGACGAAGCACTGGAGTATGCGTGCACGCGTCGTACCATGGGCAGGCCGATCATCGAGCATCAGGCGATCGGTCATAAGCTGGCGGACATGAGCATGCGCTGCGAAGCGGTGCGGTTGCTGGCGCGCCAGGCTGCATGGCTGCTCGACAGCGGCCGCCGCAACACCCTGCAGGCGGCGCACGCCAAGTGCTTCGCTGCCGACAGCGCGATGTGGGCAGCGGGCGAGGCGGTGCAGATCTTCGGCGGCATGGGCTACAGCACCGAGTATCCGGTGGAGAAGCTGTTCCGTGATGCCAAAGTGCTGCAGATCTACGAAGGTACCAGCGAGATCCAGCGCAACATCATCGCCCGCGAGCTGTCGCGTTCCTGAAGAGACCAAAACCAAGGAGTAAGCCATGCCGGAAGCCGTGATCATCGATGCCGTGCGCACCCCGTTCGGACGCCGCGGCGGCGCGTTGCGTGAACAGCGCCCGGACGCCATGCTCGCTCATGTGCTGCAGGCGGTGGTACGTCGTGCCGGATTGGACCCGGCCAAGGTGGAGGACGTGGTGGATGGCACCGTGACCTTGGCCGGCGAGCAGGGCGCCAATCCCGGCCGCCTGGGCGTGCTGCTGGCGGGCTTCCCGACCCACGTGCCCGGCGTGTCGCTCAATCGCATGTGCGGCTCCAGTCAGCAGGCCGTGCATTTCGCGGCGCAGGCCGTGGCGGCCGGAGACATGCATTACGTCGTCGCCTCGGGCGTGGAGAGCATGACGCGGGTGCCGATGTTCCTCGACATCACCCTCGGGCGCGAAGGCGCGAACGGCTACGAAGTGCTCAATCCTGCGCTGTTCCGGCAGCACGAGCTGATTCATCAAGGCGAGAGCGCGGAACGCATCGCCGACAAGTGGGGCCTGTCGCGCGAGCGCGTGGACGCCTACGCGAAGGAGAGCCATCGTCGCGCCGCCGCTGCGCAGCAGGCACAGGCGAACAAGGAGATCGAGCCGATCGCGGGGGTGACGCCGGAAGCTGCGTCGATGCAGCTCACCCGCGACGAAGGCGTGCGCAGCGTCCTCGACGAACAGAAGATGGCCAGCCTCAAGCCGGCCTTCCGCCCGGAGGGCAAGGGTGTGGTGACCGCCGCCAACTCCAGCCAGATCTCCGACGGTGCCAGTGCCGTGCTGGTGGCCGACGCCGCGGTCGCCAGGGCGGACGGCCTGCGTCCGCGGGCGCGCTTTCGTGCGCGCGTGGTGGTGGGCTCCGATCCGATGCTGCAGCTCACCGGCGTGATCCCCGCGACCGAGCTGGCACTGCGCAAAGCGGGCCTGACGGTGCAGGACATCGACTGGTTCGAGATCAACGAGGCCTTCGCGGTGGTGCCGTTATGCTGGGCGCGTGAACTGAGCATTCCGCTGGACAAGGTCAATCCATGGGGTGGCGCCATCGCCCACGGCCACCCGCTCGGTGCCACCGGCGCAGCGCTCATGGGCAAGATGCTCAACGGCCTGGAGGCCACCGGCGGCAGCCTCGGCCTGCAGGTGATGTGCATCGGACATGGACAGGCTACCGCCACCATCATCGAACGGCTGTGACAGGCTGCTGCACAACTACTGTGCGGGGCTGATGCGGGGTTGCGCGGTGCTCGGAATCCTCATGTATTGCCCTGTACATTCCGGTTCCTGCGCTCCGTGCACCCCCGCCTGAGCCCCGCTCGCTACGATTTGCAGCAGCCTGCCGTCAGGCTGCTGCACAACTGCTGCGCGGGGCTGATGCGGGGTTGCATACATTCCGTTGCCGTGCCCTTCCAGGGGTGTCATCCAATCGTCAAGTAACGCGCTCATCATCGACGGATTCACTTTCTCGGATCCTGGCGAAGCGCTGATCGATTCCTGCGCGTGCCCAGTGATCGCGTGGCGGATCGATGAGTTGCGAGGGCCGGTTCTGGATTTCGGGTATTCGTTGGACTGTCGGCGTGGCCGGCGTCCTGGCGTTGGCTTCGATCATCTTCGGCTCGCCGGTCCAGGCTGAACCGATCCGCGGTGCAGGCTCGACCTTCGCCGCACCGATCATCAATCAGTGGTCGCACGACTACGAGGCGATGCGCACCGACGGCGGTGACTACACGTCGCCGGACTGGCGCGCAGCGAAAAGGGCACGAGCAGGCTGGCCGCACTGGCTGCGGCCACCCGAACAGCATCGCTTATCTCGAATACGGCCAGGTCGTACGCGCCGGTCTTCCATTCGTGTCGCTGCAGAACCAGACGGGAACTTTCGTGCGCCCCGATCCCGAAGCTTTTCAGGCGGGGCTCGCCACGATCGATTGGGATGCAACACAGGGCTTCTACGCCGACACGACCAATCTCGCCGGCGCCGGTGCCTATCCGATGGCGGTGGTCACCTATGTCGTCCTGCCCAGGAACCGCGGCCAGGGGCGCATCAAGCGTGTCCTCGACCTGTTCCGGCTCGCCTTCCGGCAGGGCGCGCAACAGGCTGCGGGGCTCGGTTACATCCCCGTCTCACCGCAGCTCGCGCGTCAGATCGAGGCGTATTGGCGAAACGCTTCTGCACGGTGAACGACAACGAGTAAACAACGGATCCTCGCGGATCCGACTTTTCGAGATCGAGTGCTCTCATGGAAATGGATATCTTCAAGGACATTCTCGTACCGGTGATCGGCGGTCTGGGCATTTTCATGCTCGGTCTGGAGTTCATGGCCAACGGCATCCAGGCGCTGTCGGTGAACCGGATGCGGGCGTTCCTGGCAAAGGCCGCGGGAACACCAATCAAGGGCGTGATGGCCGGGACGCTGATCACGGGCGTGATCCAGTCGTCGACGGCGATGACGGTGATGGTGGTCGGTCTGGTCAATGCCGGCGTCGTGGCGCTACGCCCTGCCATCAGCGTCATCATGGGCGCCAATATCGGCACCACGCTCGGCAATGGCTTGATCGCACTGCCGCTCGGGCCGCTGGGACTCATCCTGGGCGGTGTCTTCGCGTTGCTCTACTGCTTCGCGAGGGCAGAGAAAACTCGCAACGTCGCGCTCGCGTGCATGGGCTTCGCGCTGATCTTCTACGGACTCAACCTGATGACCGGCGGCCTGCGCCCGCTGCGCAACATGCCCGAAGTGATGGAATTGCTGCAGACCCTGACTGCCGATTCCTACTTCAACCTGATCAAATGTGTCCTGATCGCGGCCGGCATCACGGCGATGATCCATTCGTCCTCGGCAACCATCGGCATCGTGATGGGACTCGGCGCTGCCGGCATCCTCGACTGGAAGACAGCCGTCGCCTTCTCGCTCGGTGCCGATCTGGGCACGACCATCACCTCGTGGATGGCCTCCCTCAATCTGTCGAAGAACGCCAAGCGTGCGGCCTATGCGCATATCTCGTTCAACCTTATCGGCGTGTCGATCACCATCCCGCTGTTCTTCGTCTCGATCGAGATCCTCAGGTGGGGCATGCAATGGTTCGGCGGCGACCCTACGGTCCCTGTGATCATCGACGGCAAGGAAACCTTCCCGCTGGTACCGGTGGCCGTCGGCGTCTATTCGACGGTCTTCAACATCTTCAACACTGCGTTGCTGTTTCCCTTCGTCGGCGTGTTCGAGCGCGTGCTCTCGCGCATCGGACGCGCGGAAGAGGAAGACGTCGAGGATTTCTCGACGCCGAAGTTCCTCGATCGCAAGCTTGCCGACGATTTCGCGAAGGCCGTTCCCGCCGTGCAGAAGGAGACGGTCCGTCATCTGCAGGCTGGCGCGATGTTCCTCAACATCGCGCGCGGCGACAGGAAGGCGCCGTCCGATCCGGGCGAGCACTATCTGGCGACCGATATTCTGAGCCGCGACATCCGCGCCTATACCGCCTTGCTCATGAAGGAAGACCTGCCCTATGAGCAGCTCGACCTCATCGCCAGCCTGATCGAGGAGGCCGACTTCACCGCCGCCCTCACCGAGTCGATGCATCAGGTGGTGCGTCGCGTCAAGCGCGAGAAATTCGGCGCACAGGCGCAAGCGATCGTGGACACGGCGCTGGACAAGCTCGATGTTTCGCTGCGCACCATCATGCCCGACTACGGTGTTCCCGATCCGCAGATGCCGGCCGGCCACGTCAGCTTCCCGGAGGTGGAGGAACTGCGCGCCCGGACTCTGGCGCTCGGTCCGAACGCCGGCGCCGGCGAACGCGGCACGATCCTCGCGCTGCTCGGCTCGATCGAGCGCGCCGAGATCCTGATCCGCCGCATCGACGCGGAGCGCAGGTCGGTCAACCGGCAGAGCGTGGTGGCGCGTGCCTCAGCCCGGAAGGAACGCCGGGAGCAGCCGCTGGAGGAGGGCGGCCTGGGTGCCGTTCCCGCCGGGTAGCCGATCCGGCGGCTGGTGCGCCGCTACGCGTGACCGATGCGGCGTTGCATGCGCGCCCTGGCGCAGCTCTTGCGTCCCGCGCATGCACCGCATTCCTGCCGTCCCGCACAGCGCGCCTCGCCTGTCCGGCCGCCTCAACGATGTTCCGCGCCATCCGCATCGTCATCCTGCTGTTCATCCTGATCAACGTCGCCCTGGGCACATGGCTCACGCGTGTGCGCTCGACCTCGTGGGAGCAGCCGCTGCGCATGGTGGTGTTCCCGATCAACGGTGACGGCCTGTCCGGTACGCACGATTACGTGCGCGCGCTGACGCGCGAAGATTTTCAGGCGATCGACGATTTCATGGGCAGTGAGGCGCAACGTTACGATCTCCATCAGCGCGATCCGCTCGACGTGTTCGTCGCCGATCCCGTGGAGGCCCTACCGCCCGCGGCGCCGCACGGCGGGAACCTGCTGCAGGTGGCGCTGTGGAGCCTGCGGTTGCGCTACTGGGCGTGGCGCCATGCCGATTACGACGGCCCGGATCCGGACGTACGCATGTTCGTGCTCTATCACGACCCGGCGCACGTCGATCGTCTGCCGCATTCGCTCGGCCTGCAGAAGGGCCTGATCGGCGTGGTGTACGCCTTCGCCTCGCCGGCCCAGGCGCAGCAAAACAACGTGGTCATCGCCCACGAGCTGCTGCATACGCTGGGCGCGACCGACAAGTACGATTCCGCCAGCAACCAGCCATCGTATCCGGACGGCTTCGCCGAGCCGGACAAGACGCCGCTCTATCCGCAGCGCTTCGCCGAGATCATGGCCGGGCGCATCCCGCTCGATGCCGGACGTGCCGACATGCCGGCGAACCTCGAAATCGCGCTCATCGGCTCCGCTACCGCCAGGGAGATTCGCTGGCGCGACTGAATGCCGGCATCTCCGGCGCGGCCGATGCAGCGGCCATCCGGCGACTGCCGCCGAGGTCGCGGAATCTCCGCCGACGCCGCCGGTCCAACCGCGCGTACACCCAACCACCCGGAGGCGGTATGCGCACAGCGTTGAACGGTCTGATCCTGATCGCCATGCTGGCGATTGCGTGCGCAGTTGCCGCCGAAGCCCCGAAACCGACCGAGGCGAGCGGCGAGCTGGCGCTCGCGCGAGAGCTGATCGCCCAGCGTGAGCAGCTGGAGCGCATGAAGCTGGATGGAAGCGTGTCCAGGGATGCGCTGCTGGCGCAGGAGCGGCAACTGATGGAAGTGCGCTCGCGCCTGGTCACGGCGCTGGCTGCAGAGATGGCACGACAGTCGACCGACAGCGAGCAGTGGCGGCAGGCATGGGAGTCCATGAAGGGCTTCCTGCGCGACAAGCTGCGCCATCTTCTGGACGAGCCGCCGGCGGGACCTGCCCGCACCTGATCTCGCGGCGGCGCCTC
>JAHCKU010000111.1 GCA_026125625.1 Burkholderiales bacterium
GCGTGCGCTGGCGCATGGCGAGTTCTTTCCCGAAGAGCCTGGACAACATCTTCGGCAGCGCCGAGCTTCTGGCCAGACGCGTGAAGGCACTGACCGATGGCAGATTCGAGATCCGCGTGTTCGCCGGCGGCGAGCTGGTGCCCGGCCTGCAGGTCCTCGATGCCTGCCAGCAGGGCACGATCGAATGCGGCCAGACCCAGGGCTTCTACTACATCGGCAAGAACAAGGCTTTCGCCTTCGACGCGGCGCTCCCGTTCGGCCTGAACGCGCGCCAGCACAACGCCTGGCTGTATTACGGCGGCGGAATGGAGCTGGTGCAGCAACTGTATGGCGAACACAACTGCCTGTACTTTCCGGGTGGCAACACCGGCGCGCAGATGGGCGGCTGGTTTCGCCGCGAGGTGGGCAGCCTCGCCGGCTTCAAGGGCATGAAGGTGCGCATTCCCGGCATCGGCGGCGAGATCGCCGCGCGGCTGGAGGCGGTGCCGCAGACCATCCCCGGCGCCGATATCTATCCGGCATTGGAGAAAGGCACCATCGACGCGGCCGAATGGGTGGGGCCATACGACGACGAGAAGCTCGGCTTCTACCGCGTCGCGCCCTACTACTACTTCCCAGGCTGGTGGGAAGGCAGCTCGTGCATTGGCTTCATCGTCAACATCCGCGAGTGGCAGAAGCTGCCCGCGACCTATCGCGAAGCATTCGAGCTGGCTGCGGCCGAGGCCAACGTGCGCATGATCGCGGCCTACGACGCCAGGAATCCGCAGGCGCTGGCGCGCCTGGTAAGCCAGGGCGTGAAGCTGCACCCCTATCCGAAGGACGTGCTCGTCGCCGGGCTTGCAGCAGCCAATGCCTTGTACGACGAGGAAGCCGCACGCAATGCGCTGTTCGCAAGATTCTACGCATCGTGGCAGAAGTTCCGCTACGAGCAGACACAGTGGTATCGCATCGCCGAGGCGACTTTCAACAACTTCATGGCAAGCCAGCGCCTGCCCACAGGATGATGATTTCCGAAACCGGCGCAGCCACCCGTATGCTGCAAGCGAGCGGTCGCGCCACCTTCCCGCAACAGGAGACCGCCTATGCCTACGCTGAAAATCAACGGTCAGAGCTACTTCTCTGATTCACCCCCCGATACGCCCCTGCTGTGGGTCATCCGCGAAGAGCTGCGCCTGACCGGCACGCGCTTCGGCTGTGGCCTCGGCCTGTGCGGCTCCTGTACGGTGCACCTGAACGGACAGGCCGTGCGTTCCTGCATGGTCAAGGTCGGCGAAGTCGGCACCGCCGCCATCACCACCATCGAGGGCCTGCATCCCGAGCACGCCCATCCGGTGCAGAAGGCCTGGGTGAATCTCCAGGTTCCGCAATGCGGCTACTGCCAGTCGGGACAGATCATGCAGGCAGCCGCGCTGCTCACGCAGAACCCCGACCCCAGCGACCAGCAGATCGTCGAAGGGATGAACGGGAACCTGTGCCGCTGCGCCACCTATCCGCGCATCGTCGGCGCCGTGCGCGCCGCCGCGAAGATGATGAAGGAGGCCAACAATGCCTGAGACCACCATGCAAGGCGTGACCCGCCGCGATTTCCTGGTGCGCTCCGCCGCCATGGCGGGCGGCGCTTTCCTGAGCATCGGCGTGGGGCCGAATCTGGTTGCCGGCCGCGCCGAGGCAGCAGCGGCGGCCACACCGTCGTACACGCCGTCGATCTGGTTCACGCTCACACCCGACGGCACCACCACCATGCATATCGTCAAGGCCGAGATGGGCCAGCACATCGGCACCGCCTTCGCCCAGATCATCGCCGACGAACTG
This sequence comes from Burkholderiales bacterium, assembly GCA_026125625.1. Taxonomy (GTDB): domain Bacteria; phylum Pseudomonadota; class Gammaproteobacteria; order Burkholderiales; family SHXO01; genus SHXO01. The sequence goes on from JAHCKU010000111.1 coordinate 1,813, forward strand.
GAAGTGCCGTGGGACAAGGTGAAGCTGGACATGCCGCTGGAGAGCGTGGAGAACTTCGCCATCTATGGTCTGGCGTACACGGTCAACAGCGGCAGCGTGACCACCGAGTTCGACCGCATCGCACGCGCCGGCGCGCTGGGACGCATCGCGCTGACCGAAGCCGGCTGCAAGCTGCTCGGCGCCAAGCTCGCCGACTGCTACGCCGACCAGGGGCGCGTGATCGACAAGGCTTCCGGGCGCTCGATCGGCTATGGCGAAATCCTGCAGCAGGTGAAGCTGGAGCGCAAATTCAGCTATCCCGATGAATTCAAGCAGGTCAAGCTGAAGGACCGCAGCCAGTACAAGATCATCGGCAAGTCGGTGCCGGCGCTGGACATTCCCATGAAGACCAATGGCCAGGCCAAGTACGGCATGGACGTGTTCCTGCCCGGCATGGCCTACGGCTCGCTGGTGCCGCCACGCACGCGCTACGCCTCCAAGGTTCTGTCCATCGACGACAGCGCAGCAAAGAAGATCCCTGGCTTCCTCAAGGCGGTGAAGATCGGCGATTCCATCGGCAAGTGCACCGGCTGGGTGGTGGCGCTGGCGGAGACCTTCCCAGCCGCGGTGAAAGCGGCGAAGGCGCTGAAGATCGAGGCCGATCCCGGTCCCTACGGCCAGCTGAGCCTGGCCGGCATCATGGAAGAGTTCTCCTCGCTGGCCGACCAGCCGCAGGAGAGCGCGGCCTGGGTGCTGGAAGGCGACGTCGACAAGGCACTGCCCGCCTCCGACAAGACGGTGCAGGCCGAGTACACCAGCGACATGGTGTGCCACGCCACCATGGAGCCGTTCAACTGCGTGGTGCAGCATGCCGAGGACGACAGCTGGCACGTGCACATCGGCACGCAGAGCACTTCGTTCGCGCGTATGACCTTGACCGCCTATCTGTCCAAGGTGCTGAACAGGAAGCCCGAAGAGCTGAAGATCTATGTGCATCAATACCTGCTCGGCGGCGGCTTCGGCGGCAAGCAGGATTACGACGACATTCTCGCCGCCGCCTATTGCGTGAAGGAGCTCGGCCGCCCGGTCAAGCTGATCCAGACGCGCGAATCGCAGTTCGCCACCAGCTTCCCGCGCACGCCGACCTTCCATCGCTTGAAGGCCGGCCTGAAGAACGGCCAGCTCGATGCCATGAATCACGACATCGTGTGCGGCTGGATGGGACCGCGCTTCGCCGTGGGCAAGCAGTTCAACAACGGCACCGACTGGCTGCAGCTCGACTCGGTCGACGGCAAGAACGCAGACATCGACCAATGGTCGATCGGCGGCAGCGATCACTGGTACCACGTGCCCAATCATCGGGTGCGCGCCTGGAACAGCGACCGCACCACCTGGGCGGTGCAGGCGAGCGCGCTGCGCACCGTGTCCAACTCGTACAACATGTTCGTGGTCGAGTCCTTCATCGACGAATGCGCGCACGCGGCCGGACGCGACCCGCTGGAATTCCGCCTCGCGATGTTGAACGGCCAGGGGGGCAACCGCGGCATTCCCAACACCGGCTATCCGCCCGGCACGGGCTCCGACTACTACATGGACCAGCTGTGGATCTCGCTGCCGTGGCCGCAGGAAGGTAGCTGGATCCCGTACGAGTCCGGCACTGTCGGCGGTGCGCTGCGGCTGGCCAACTGCCTGCGCGTGGCCGCCGGCAAGGCCGGCTGGGGCGCACGCAAGCTGCCGCCCAACACCGCGCTCGGCCTGGCGGTGTCGTCCGCGGAGGAGCGCCAGAGTCCGACCTGGGTGGCGGGTGTGGCGGAAGTCACGGTCGACCCGGGCACCGGCAGGTACCGCATCAACAAGCTGACCATCGCCATGGACATGGGCATCGCCATCAATCCCGACAACGTGAGAGCGCAGATCATGGGCTCGGCATTGTGGGGCGCGGGCCAGGTGCTGTCGGAACGCCTCACCTACAAGGACGGCGCGATCGAGCAGACCAACTTCCACGAATACCTGCCGATCCGGCAGGTCGACGTGCCGGAGTTCGACATCACGCTGATCGAGTCGGGGCGCCACCCGGTAGGCGTGGGTGAACCGGCCTCGACGGTGGTGGCGCCGGCGGTGGCCAACGCCATCTACAACGCGGTGGGCGCAAGAGTGCGGCACATGCCGATCACTCCGCAGGCGGTGCTGGAGGCACTCCAGAACAGGAAGGCTTGAGCAGCGCCAGGCCCCTCTCCCTCCTGCGGGGAGAGGGGCGTATCGAATCAACTTACCGCCATCGAGCTAGCAGGCTACCCCTGAGCCCAGACATGTCCGACGACATCCTCTCGCTATCCGCCGCCGAGCTGCTTGCCCACTATCGAAGACGAAGCTTGTCGCCGGTCGAGGTGACGCGCGTCGCACTCGATCGCATCCAGGCGCTGCAGCCGATCTACAACGCGTTCGTGCTGGTCATGGAGGAAGAGGCGCTGTCCGCGGCGCGCGCTTCCGAAGCACGCTGGATGCGTGAAGCGCCGCTCGGCCGCGTCGACGGTCTGCCGACAACGATCAAGGATCTGCTGCTGGTGAAGGGCTATCCCACCCGGCGCGGCTCGCTCACCGTCGATCCCGACCAGCAGTGGGACGAAGACAGCGCCTCGGTGGCGCGCATGCGCGAGCAAGGCGCCATCTTCCTCGGCAAGACCACCACCTCGGAATTCGGCTGGAAAGGCGTGACCGACAGCCCGCTCAGCGGCGTGACGGGTAATCCCTGGAATCCAGCACTCACGCCCGGCGGCAGCAGCGGCGGCGCAGCAGTGGCCGCTGCACTGGGCATGGGCGTCATGCATGTGGCCACCGACGGCGGTGGCTCCATTCGTATTCCATCGGCATTCTGTGGCCTGTTCGGCTTCAAGCCGACCTTCGGCGTGGTGCCGGTGCATCCGCACCCGCCGGCAGGGACGCTCTGGCACCAGGGACCGATCGCGCGTACCGTGCACGATGCGGCGCTGATGCTGAGCGTGATCGCCGAACCCGATGCGCGTGACTTCTATGCCGGCGCTGCGTCGGGAATCGACTATCGCGAGGATCTCGACCAGGGCATTGGTGACATGCGCATCGCCTACAGCAGGACGCTCGGCTATGCACGCGTGGACGCCGAGGTTGCCGAGCTGGTCGATCGTGGAGCACGCGAGCTCGAACGGCTTGGCGCGCATGTGGAGGAGATCGACTTCGCCATGTCCGACCCGATCGACATCATGGCTCCGCTATGGTCGGTGGCGCTGGCCATGGGCGTGCAGCCGATGACATCGGCGCAACGGGCTCTGGTCGATCCGCCCCTGCTCGATCTGGCCGAACCCGGTTTCCATCTCAGTGCGCTGGAGTACCGGACGCTGGAGAAACGGCGCGAGGCGCTCGCCCAGCGCATGAGCGCGCTGCACCAGCGCTACGACCTGATGATCACGCCGCAGCTTGCCACCACGGCCTTCGCCACACTGCTGGAGGTGCCGCCCGAATCCGAGCTGAAGCGCTGGTGGCAGTGGTCGCCGTTCACCTATCCGTTCAACCTGACGCAGCAGCCGGCGGCGACGATGCCGTGCGGTTTCGCCTCCAACGGTCTGCCGGTGGCGATGCAGCTGGTGGGAGCGCGCTTCGCCGATCGGAAAGTCCTGCGCGCCGCGCGCGCCTACGAGCGCATGCATCCCATCCGTACGCCGGCCCTGCCCAAGACGGCAGCAGCGGTGCAGTAGCAGGCTACCGGAAGAACTACTGTGCGGCGCCGAGACGCCCGGATATGCAACTTCCTGCGTCCGGATCGGGCGTTGCGCTCTTCGGCACCGACATGACCCAGCCGCGCAGCGTACGGAGGACGATCTCACCGCAGTCGTCCTGCAGTACCTGTCCACGCTCCATTTTCTCGACCGTGCCCAGAACGTAGCGCAGGGTTTTGTGCGCCTGCGGACTGACGAGGTCGGTGGTGACGTCCATGATCGCCAGTTCGAGGGATCGCGAGAACTGACGCTGGGCTGCGGCCTTGAGCCTGGCACCGTCGCTCGCCGTCCATGCTGCCTGGGGGTCACTCCCTTCGGCGGGAATCGAAACGACACGAACCATGTTCTGATAGGCCGGCTGCTTCGAATTACCGGGCTTGAATACCCGGATGGCGTTGTCCAGAACGAAAGCCGACTGATCCTGCGTCATCGCAAAGACCGGGAGAGTTTCGACAATCCAGGATGCCTTGTCTACTTCGTCCGGTTCGATGATGCGGGTGGAGCGCGGGTAAGCGGTATGCTCGGTCGCGGCACGCAGCAGGTCCCCATGCCCGATCTGATCCAGCACCGATCGGTACGGTGCCAGCACCTGGTTGGCCGCTTCCTGCTGCTGCCCCAGCCGGCGGTTCTGATCCGTCGAGACGAGCGCAGCGTGAGTGCCGACTGCGACGAGGAAGCTTAGCGGATCGGGTGCCGGATAGAGCATCCCTGCACCTGCGTGCGAAGCAGCGGACGCCTGATCGAGTGCGCCTCGAAACGCTACCGTGTCGTCCCGATTGATGCGAAACGCGAATATTGCATCCTCCGGAACCGAATGCGGTTCCATGACGCTCTGGCGCTGTAGTGTCTTTTCGCCTCCCGCACAGCCACCTAGCGACACCGCCGCCGCCAGCGCAAGGCAGCAGACTGCTGCCGCCACGGCGGTCTTGTTACTTGCGGAAAGGGGCAAGGTAGGCATCCTGTCCGGCTTCCAGCATCTGGAAATACGCGTTGCTCAAGCCCGGGAAGCTGGGAGGCTCGTCCCAGCTGCCTTCGGCATGTCGGGCGATGTCGATTGCTTCATACCATTCGTACGTGTTGTCGGTCAGGTTGACCATGTAGCCCTCGCCCTTCAGGACCGCCCGGGGTGGTCCGACCGGAACGTACGCCTGATAGTCTCTCTGTATCCCGAGCTGGGCGACGTGAAGGACCACGATCTTGTCGACGGCGTACTTCTTCCTGAGCGGGCTGAAGTCCTTCTTGGCCGTCTGTTCGGTCTTCCTGGAAGCCTTCGGCAGCTTTGCAACGTCGAGCGGCTCGTCCACCACGGTAACGTCCGCTCCTCTATCTCGCAGCAGCGTAGCGACCTTTTCCTTCAGCACCGGCAGGCCTTCCTGCGGAAGCGCCTGGGTATGCTTGGTAAGCGAGGTATTCGAAGCTTCAGCCAGAGCAACGCAGAGCAGGCAGGCTGCGCCAGGGAAATGCGTATTTACTTTGGGTAGCGGTGCCGCTGCGACGGCGATACGGGTGTTCTCCTGAATGGACTCCGAGAGTTTCAGTTCGACGGGTGGTTGAGGTTTGCTGGCGCAGCCGTATGCGCCAATTGTCAACAGAATGCCTAACAGACCAACGATGTTCCGCATCATTTTCTTCTCCCTGCATGTCATTGCAATGGTAGTCATCGACTATGCTATTTGCAACTCACGGGTTCTATATCGCCAGTGCAGGAAGTCTCGATCGCAAAGAAAGGTCAATGTCACATCGAAGGCTGGAGCGCATCCTGTCGAGGCATGGACCGCCGCAGGCGGCGGGGTGGTTTTCATCAAACCCACACCACTCCCGGCCTGCGCTGCTTCATGCCCCGAAGGGGTGGGATCCCTCCTCTTGAGAGGAGGGGAAGTCGGCCCGTAGAATCTGGGTTTCACCCGACACGCAGGAGACAAGGCGATGGACATCAGCGAGATCCGGCGCATGGCCACCAGGCAGCCGGCGGAACGTCCGTACGACATGCGCCAGGCGCGCATCGACCTGACCGCGGCGCTGCGCAGCGCTGCGCGCCTGGGGCTGAGCGAGGGTGTATGCAACCATTTCAGCCTGGAAGTCCCGGGTGAGCCCGACAAGTTCCTGATCAATCCGCAAGGGCTGCACTGGTCGGAGATCACACCCAGCGACCTGATGGTGGTGGATTCGCAGGGCAACATCGTCGAAGGCCGGCACGTGGTGGAGCCGACCGCATTCTTCATCCATTTCGGCGTACATCGTGTCGCCGGCAAGAAGGCCGTGCTGCATACCCACATGCCATGGGCCACTTCCCTGACTCTGCTGGAGAATCCGGCGCTGGAAACGCGCGCCAACCAGAACGCCATGCGCTTTCACGGACGGGTGGCCTACGACATGGATTTCGGCGGGCCGGCGCTCGACGGCGATGAAGGCGCGCGCATCGCCGGGGCCATGCAGGGCAGGGATATCGTGTTCATGGCGCATCACGGCGTGATGGTGTGCAACGAGCGCATCGATTACGCTTTCGATGATCTTTACTATCTCGAGCGCTCCTGCATGGTGCAGGTGATGGCGCTGAGCAGCGGCCGCACGCTGCGTCTGGTGGACGATCAGATGGCAGCCGGCACCTGTGCGGCCATCGAGGGCGAGCGCCAGCAATCTGCGCTGCATTTCGCCGCGCTCAAGCGCATTCTCGATCGCGAATCTCCCGGCTGGTCGGCGCTGTAGTCCTGGATCCCGGCTTGCGCCGGGATGACGAGATGTGTCGACTTTCGCCGGAATGACGAGGCAAGGGGGATGACGGATACTTCTTCGCACCGGCGCAAAGCCCGCCCCGGAGTGCTTTTGTCCGGGGCCGGTGCCCAGCCAGACGTAACGGGCCTTCCTCGTCCCTTCGGCCGGGCCGGGTACACCGCGTGCTGACGGCCTGAGTCGGCAGCCGGTACGTGCCTGCGAGGAACGTGCGGCTGCTCGACGGCGCCGTCCGCACATTTTTCATGAACGATCCGGCCTCGAGACCGCACCATGACGGAGGCACCTCTTGGACATGCTGACCGAGCACGATGTCTACCTGTTCCGCGAGGGCAATCATTTCCGCGTGCACGACAAGCTCGGCGCGCATCCGGGCGTGCAGGACGGTCGCCACGGGACCTGGT
>JAHCKU010000112.1 GCA_026125625.1 Burkholderiales bacterium
GAGCCCTGGATGTCGAACTCGGCCAGCCGGCGATCGAATCCGACCGAAGCGGTATAGCGCTTGACCAGCTCGGCGACCGGTTCACTGAAGCGCCCGGACCAGGCGCCGGCAGCCGGTGCTGCATCGGTACCGTCGACCGGGAGCGGGTTCGAAGAGGATTCGTTCATGGCCAAGGAGAGGTGGTGGCGCCGCTGGCATGTCATGTGCTCGAACGCCCCGAATGCATTGCCGACGGTGCGCATGCGCCAAGCCATGGGAAGTATAGATCAATCGATTCATCGCGATGCCCTGCCGGACTTCCGCAACCTGGGCGTGACGCTGCGCATCGTCTGTATCGTCCTGCTGCTGTGCGTATTCGCCGCCCTGTGCCAGGCGCAGTCCTGGGCGGGGGCGTTCGATCGCTTCGTCGAGATCGCAGCGCCAGTCCAGCCGGCGCTGTTCCTGAGCCTGCTGGCGTTGTGGGGGACCAGTCGTGTGCTGCGGCAGCGGCCCTATCGGGAGGGCGTGCTGCTGGTGGTCGTGCTGGAGCTGATGGTGGTCGCCGCAGTGCACGCCGGCCTCACCCGGCTCATGCCCGGGTGGGCCCCGGCCGGCCTCGAACGCTACTGGCTGCTGACGCTGGCCGTCACCGCCCTGATCCTCTACTACTTCCATCTGCGCAGCCGCGCCCTGTCGCCGGCGCTCACCGAGGCGCGCCTGCAGGCGCTGCAGGCGCGCATCCGCCCGCATTTCCTGTTCAACAGCATCAACGCCGTGCTGAGCCTGATCCGGCTCGAGCCGCGTCGGGCAGAAGTGGCGCTGGAGGACATGGCCGATCTGTTTCGGGTGCTGATGGCCGACAACCGCGAGCTGTCGATCCTGGCGCGCGAGGTGGAGCTCACCCGCCAGTATCTGAACCTGGAACAGCTGCGCCTGGGCAGGCGGCTGCGGGTGGAGTGGCACGTCGACAACATGCCGGCGCAGGCGCTGATTCCGCCCCTGGTCCTGCAGCCCCTGGTGGAGAACGCCGTCTACCACGGCATCGAACCGTGCGCCAGGCCGGGCGTGGTCAGCATCAACGTCTACAAGGCGCGCGGCGAAGTGCACCTGGTGCTGCGCAATCCCTATCGTCGAGAGGGTGTGCACCATACCGGCAACAAGATGGCCTTGAACAACATCCGCGAGCGCCTGAGCCTGCACTTCGATGCGGAAGCGGGTCTGCGCACCACCGTGAGCGAGAACACCTATCAGGTGCACATCGTCATTCCCTACCGCACGGCGGCGCCGGTTATGCAGGCCCCGGCCGAGGCGGTGGCATGAGCTCGTCCCTACCCGCGCTGCGCGTGGCCATCGCCGACGACGAGGCGCCTGCCCGCAGCCGCATGCAGGATCTGCTGCAGGACTGCGCCGCGGACATGCCGGTGCAGGTCGTGGGTGAGGCGGCCAACGGGCGTGACCTGCTCGATCTGCTGCAGGCGAGCGCAGCGGACGTGGTGCTGCTCGACATCCGCATGCCGGAGATGGATGGCATCGAGGCGGCCCGGCATCTGCACAAGCTGGCGCCGCGGCCCGCGGTGATCTTCACCACCGCCTATGACGCCTATGCGCTCAAGGCCTTCGAGCTGCACGCGGTGGACTACCTGGTCAAACCGATCCGGTTGCACCGGCTGCAGGAGGCCTTGTCACGCGTGCAGGCGCGGCCGCCCCTGTCGCCGGAGGTGCTGCAGCAGCTGCAGGCACAGGCGCGCAGGCACCTGAGCGTGCAGGAGCGCGGCAAGGTGATCCTGGTGCCGGTGGAGAAGATCCTGTTCCTGCGCGCGGAGCTGAAGTACGTCACCATTCGCACCGCCGAGCGCGACTATCTGCTGGAGGAGTCGCTCACGCGCCTGGAAGAAGAATTCGGCGAGCGCTTCGTACGCATCCACCGCAACTGCCTGGTGGCGCGGGACCATATCGACCGTTTCGAGCGCAGCGCCACGGACGGCGCATGGTCGGTGGCACTGCATGGCCTAGAGGAGCGCCTGCCGGTCAGTCGTCGCCAGCAGCACGTGATCAGGGAATTCGCCCGGCTGTGATACGGCGCAGGACGCTCGCATCCGGGTGCGAGCGCGTGTCAGTGGCGGCTCGCCGCCACCGGCGTCATTGCGTGATATTGGCGCCCTTGCTGAGCTTGATCGCCAGCTCCGATGTCGCGCGCTCGATCTCGCGTGTCTGCAGCATGCGCATGATGTTGTCCTTGCTCTGCTCGTATGACGGCAGGTTGGCGGTGCGGGTATCGTCCAGCTTGACGATCCACCAGTTGTTCTGCACCGCGATCGGATCGCTGACCTTGCCTTTCTGCAGCTTCTCCACCGCTTGCGCCATCGGCAGCGGCAGGCCGTGGGTCAGGCCCTCCTTGGCCGGGGTCTTGAAGTTGATCCACTCCAGCTCTCCACCACGCGTCGCCGAGGGCGCCAGCGACCACTGGCGGGCCATTTCGGCGAAATCCTTGTTGCCCTTGGTCAGCTGGCCATGGACTTCCTTCGCGCGCTGCTCGTTGGGCAGCATGATCACGCGCAGCTTGAATTCGCGCGACCCGAGGCTGGCTTTCATCTTGTCGTAGTGGGCTTTGGCCTGCTCTTCGGTGATCTGCTTCGGCTTCACCTGGCTGTTCAGGTACTTCTGCACCATCGCCGTGCGCTTGGCTTCCTCGGTTACCGCCAGCACTTCTGGATCCTTGTCCAGGTTCTGCTTGGCCGCCTCCTGCACGAACAGCTCACGGGCGATCAGCTGACTCTTTATTGCCTCACGCAGTTGCGGGCCATCGGGATTGCCTTGAGCGGTGGCCTGGCGTATCGCCATGTCCATGAGGCTCTGCTTGATCGGCGTGCCGTTGACCGTGGCCACCGGCTTGTCGGCGTCCTGTGCGGCAGCAGTGGCGCCGGCGAGAGACAGGATCAGGACCGAGGCGAAACGGGCGATGCGGATGTGCGCTGATAGGGTCATCGAAATCACTCGGTGAAAGCCGGCATCTCCGGCAAAATTTGGTGGGGCGCGCGAACTCGCAGTCTACTACAGCGCCTGGCGCGGCCTTCCGTGCGTGGTACGCTTGGCGCGCTGCCATCCCGCGCCGTTCATGCCTGCCCCTGATCTACTGACTATCGCTACCCGTGAAAGTGCCCTGGCCTTGTGGCAGGCGCATCACGTGCGCGAGCGCCTGTTGTGCCTGTACCCGGCGCTCGAGGTGCGCATCCTGGGTATGACCACGGAGGGTGATCGCCGTCTGGGCAGTTCGCTCGCCACGATCGGCGGCAAGGGCTTGTTCGTGAAGGAGCTGGAGTCTGCCCTGGAGGAGGGTCGGGCGGACATCGCCGTGCATTCGATGAAAGACGTGCCGATGCACCTGCCGGATGGATTCTGTCTGGCGGCGATCCTCGAGCGCGAGGATGCGCGCGATGCCTTCGTCTCGAATCGCTATCGCGCGCTGGAGCAGCTGCCTGCAGGCGCCCGCGTGGGAACCTCGAGCCTGCGGCGCGAGAGCCAGATTCGCGCGCGCCATCCACTGCTGCAGGTGGAGCCATTGCGTGGCAATGTGAACACGCGTCTGCAAAAGCTCGATCGGGATCAGTACGACGCTATCATTCTCGCTGCCGCCGGCTTGCATCGCCTTGCCCTGAGCGCGCGCATCACCGCCCTGCTCGCGTCCTCCGACAGCATCCCCGCGGCGGGACAGGGCGCACTGGGCATCGAATGCCTGGCGCATCGCGCCGATGTGCTGGAGTTGCTGCGCCCGCTCGAGCACGCCGAGACCGCGTGGTGCGTCCGCGCCGAACGGGCGGTGAGCCGCGCGCTGGCCGGAAGCTGCGTGGTGCCGCTCGGTGCCTTCGCTCAGGTCGTAGAAGGTGCCGTGCAGATGGATGCATTCGTGGCCAGTCCGGACGGGCGACGCATGGCGCGTGCACGCGTGCAGGCCTCGGACATGCACGGGGAGCCGCTGGCCCTGGCCGAACAGGCGGTGCAGCAGCTGGTGGCGCAGGGTGCGCGCGAGATCCTGGCGGACCTGCCGGCATCCTGAGCGTGCAGCGCCTGCCCGACGATGACGTCGGCGCCGCACGTGGCGTCGTCCTGCTGACCCGGCCGCAGGCCGAATCGGAACGGCTGGCGCACGCGCTGAATGCGCTGGATGTCGAATGCATGGTTCTTCCGACCCTGGAGATCGTGCCGATCCCGCCCTCGGCGGCGGTCGCCGCTCGCATCGAGTGCCTGCATCACTATCGGCTGGCGGTGTTCGTCAGCGTGAACGCGGTGCGCCACGGCCTGGCACTGATACGCGGCCGGCGCGACTGGCCTTCCGGTTTGCAAGCCGCCGCCGTCGGTGGTGCGACCGCGTGTGCTCTGGCCGCCGCAGGCATGAGCGACATCCTGGTGCCGGCAGGCGGCAACGACAGCGAGGCGTTGCTGGCACACGCGCAGCTGCGGGACGTGAGCGGATGGAAAATTCTCATCGTGCGCGGCATCGGCGGCAGGGAGCATCTGGCCGATGCGCTGCGCGCACGCGGGGCGCAGGTCGACTATCTCGAGTGCTATCGCCGTGACCTTCCCGCCGTGGATCCCGGTGCACTGCACGCAGCGCTCGTCGCCGGCCGCCTGCGTGCGGTGGTGGCCGCGAGCGCCGAGGGCTTGCGCAATCTGCTGGCCCTGGCCGGACCCGATCACACTCGGACGCTGCGTGCTGTTGCGCTGCTGGTGCATCACCCGCGCGTGGCGCAGGCGGCCTCCGGCCTCGGCTTCACGCACGTGCAGGTGGTACCCGCCGAGGCGTCCGCCCTGTTGCCGGTTCTCATGAGTCACCTGCGGCATCGCGGATCGGCCTGATCCGCGGTGCTCCCCGGCGGGCATGCCTGGCCGCTCATGCGAGTGTGCGGGGCCATCTGCACCTGCTAGACTTGCCCGCTGCTGTCGGGCCGCCCGCCTAACAAGTCTCGCGATGCGATGAGTACCGATCCCCAGGGAGAGATGACGCCGGTGTCGTCCGGCGTACCACCGCCTGCCGCCCCTGAGCCGGGGGCGTGGGCGCGCTTGCGCCAGCGCCTGGATTGGCGCGTGCTGGCACTGCTGGCGATGGCGTTGCTGCTTGCCGGCGTGTGGCTCGACATGCGCATGCGGCTGATCGGCATGCAGAACGACCTGGCACGCGAGCTGGCCGCTTCTTCGCGCGTGACGCAGGAGGTGCGTGAGGTCGCCGCCGATTCCCGGCAGTCCATGCGTGACCTGGAGTTCAAGGTCAACACGCTCGAGAGCCGCCTGTCGGAAACACAGAACCAGCGTCTGTCGCTGGAGGGCCTCTATCTGGAGCTCTCCCGCAGCCGTGACGAGCGTGTGCTGGCCGAAGTCGAACAGATGCTCCTGCTCGGTGCCCAGCAGCTGCAGCTGGCGGGCAACCTGAAGGCCGCGCTGATCGCACTCGAATCCGCCGACAGCCGACTCCAGCGCGCGGACAGTGCGCAGTTCACCAATCTGCGGCGCGCCATTGCCGGGGATCTCGACCGTCTCAAGGCCACGCCGTTCGTCGACGTGGTCGGCATCAGCGTGCGCCTGGACAATCTCGCCCACCAGGTGGACGAGATGCCCCTGGCGATGTTCGAGCGCCCGGCCCAAACCGCAGCGGCACCGCCGCCGACGCGTGACGGCGCCCTGCTGCGCATCGCGCGCGAGGCGTGGGAGGACATCAAGAGCCTGGTGCGCGTGCAGCGCATCGAATCGACCGACGTGCCCCTGGTCTCACCAAGCCAGCAGTTCTTCCTGCGCGAGAACCTGCGCATGCGCCTGCTGTCGGCGCGTTTCGCCCTGCTCGCACGCGAGAGCGGGGCGTTCCGGGCCGATATCCGCTCCGCGCACGACTGGTTGAAACAGTACTTCGACGTGCGCGACCAGAACGTGGCCGCAGGGCTCTCGGCCCTGGAGCAGCTGGCCCAGACGCAGGTCGACGTCGAACTGCCTGCCACGCTCGACAGCGTCGAGGCGGTGCGCAGCGAACGTCTGGTGCGCGAACGGGGCCTGCGATGAGTGCACCCGCATCGCTGCCCGGATGCAACCTGCTCCGACCTGCGCGGGCAGAATCGCCTCGGTCGCGCACGTGAAGCTCGTTCGGACCTTCCCCGGCTCATGCTGCGAACGCTGATCTGGATCATCGGACTGTTCGCCGTGGCGGTGGCGGTGACGGTGGCCGCGCGCTACAGCACCGGCTTCGTGCTGGTGGTGCTGCCCGACTATCGCATCGAGCTGTCCCTCACCCTGGCCGTGATCGTGCTCCTGCTCGCTTTCTTTGTCCTGTATCTGATCACGCGCAGCATGCTCGCCGCTCTGGGCATGCCGGCGCGGGCACGTGCGTATCGGGCAGCACAGGAGCGCACGCGTGCGCGCCGCCTGTTCGAAGAGGGCCTGCGTGCGTTTCTGGAAGGACGCTATGGCCGCGCCCTGCGCGGCGCGCGTACGGCAGCCGAGGCCGGTGAGTGGCCGGGCTTGAGCCTGGCGCTGGCCGCGCGCTCCTCGCACGAGCTGCGCGACTACCCTGCACGCGATGATTGCCTGGAGCAGATGGAAGCGCGTGCGCCGCAGGACATCTACCTGCGCGAGATCACGCGCGCCGAGCTGCTGCTCGACGAGCGTCGCTATTACGACGCGCTGCAGGCGTTGTCACGCCTGCCCGATCTGCATACCGGCGCGCTCAAGATCGAGCTCAGAGCCCAGCAGCTGGCGAAGAACTGGGATCGCGTCCTGACGCTGATCCCGCAGCTGGAGAAGCGCAAGGTGATGGAGCCGGGCGTGCTCGAGCAGTTCAAACGCTATGCCCTGACCGAGAACGTGCGACGCAAGGCGCTGGACATCAACAGCCTGCGCGAATATCTCGAACGCCTCAGCTCGTCCGAGCGCAAGGACGCGCGCATCACCGCCGCGGCGGCCGAGAGCTTCATCGAGCTGGGTGCCTGCGCCGAGGCGCACCGGCTGATCGAGGAGAGCCTGGCACAGGCGTGGGATTCCGCCTTGCCGGCGTTGTACGTGAAGTGCCTGCCCAAGGACGCCCGCCGTCATCTGGAGCGTGCCGAGGAATGGCTGGCGCGACAGCCGGGTGACGCACAGCTGCTGCTGGCGCTGGGCGAGCTGTGCATGCACCAGGAGCTGTGGGGCAAGGCACGCAGCTACCTGGAAGCCAGCCTGGCGGTCGAGCCCAGCCACAGCGCGTGCGTGAAGCTTGGGCAACTGCTCGAGCACGTAGGCAAGAGCGATGAAGCCAGCCTGGTCTACCGGCGCGGATTGGAGCTGGCCCTGACTCAACTCAAGGACGCCACCGGCGGACGGCGCAAGCTGGCCTGGTGATGGACAGGTGACGGCGCGCACGGGCACAGGCATGATTGTGCCGACAACAATCCAATCCCTCGGCAGACAGCGTGCATTTGGACGGGGGAACACATGAACGACGTGGTGCATGACAGCGCGGTGCTGGACAAGGACCTGCCGCTGCGTGAGGACATCCGCCTGCTCGGTCGTCTGCTCGGCGACATCTTGCGCGAACAGGAGGGAGAAGAGACCTTCAATCTGATCGAGCAGATCCGCCAGACGGCGATCCGTTTTCGCCGCGACGCCGACCATGGCGCACGCCAGGAGCTCGAGTCCCTCCTCGATCTGCTGTCTCCGGCGGCCACCGTCGCCGTGATCCGCGCCTTCACCTACTTCTCGCAGCTTGCCAACCTCGCCGAGGACCTGCATCACAACCGCCGCCGGCGTGCGCACCAGCTGGCCGGCTCACCGCCGCAGGAGGGCGGACTGGTGGTGGCCCTGGAGCGGGTTGCCGCCAGCGGCACGGGACCGAAGGCACTGGCGGAGTTCTTTCGCGATGCCCTCATCTGTCCGGTGCTCACCGCGCACCCCACCGAAGTGCAGCGCAAGAGCATCCTCGACTGCCAGCGCGAGATCGGACGCCTGCTCGGCGAGCGCGACCGCATGCAGCTCACGCCCGAGGAGCGCGAGGCAAACGATGAGTGCCTGCGGCGCGAGATCCTGACCTTGTGGCAGACGCGCATCCTGCGCGAGTTGCGCCTGACCGTTGCCGACGAGATCGAGAACGGGCTGGCCTACTACCGCTACACCTTCCTGCAGCAGCTCCCGCGCCTGTATGGCGAGATCGAGGATCTGCTGCATGCACGCTGGCCGCAGGCGCAGATTCCGGTGCCTGCGTTCTTCCGTCTGGGCTGCTGGATCGGCGGCGATCGCGACGGCAACCCCTACGTCAGTCACGAGGTCACGCGCCACGCGCTGCGCCGGCAGTCGTCGACCGCACTCGACTTCTATCTGAGCGAGATCCATCAGCTCGGCAGCGAGCTGTCGCAGTCGCTGCGCATGGTGTCGGTATCCCACGAGCTGGAGGCGCTGGCGGCACGTGCCCCCGATCAGTCCGGGCACCGTCGCGACGAGCCGTACCGGCGGGCGTTGACCGGAATCTACGCGCGCCTGGCGGCGACCTCGCGCCATCTCGACCAGCATGCACCGGCGCTGGTCGAGATCGCACCGGCGCAACCCTATGCCGATGCCGGCGAGTTCCTCTGTGACCTGGACGTGGTGCATGAGTCGCTGCAGCGCCACGGCGGGAAGCGCATCGCCCGCGGGCGCCTGCGTGCGCTGCGGCGTGCAGCACAGGTGTTCGGCTTCCATCTCGC
>JAHCKU010000113.1 GCA_026125625.1 Burkholderiales bacterium
GACGAACTGGCAGCTGGTCGGCTGCGTGACCGGCAGTTCGATGCTGCGAACGACGCGCCCATCGGGTGCGATCCGCACCACGCGTCCGCCGCCGTAGTGCGCGCACCACAGATGGCCTTCCGCATCCACCGTCGCGCCGTCCGGAATTGCCGGCGGCTCGACGCGATGGAATTCACGCGCCGCACCGATCTCGCCAGTGACAGCGTCATAGGGATAGGCATTGATCACGTGCGTGAGCGAATCGGCGAAATACATGGTCGTGCCGTCCGGACTCCAACACAGACTGTTGGGTATACGGATGCCGTTGAACTGCGCCACGCAGCCGCGCTGGGCGTCGATGCGGTACAGCGTGCCACTGGGCGAGCGCGACTGATCGTCCATGGTGCCGGCCCAGAAGCGTCCCTGCCGATCGCACTTGCCGTCATTGAAGCGCATGTGCGCACGTCCCGCCTCAGGCGTCGCGATCGCTTCCAGCCTGCCGCTGTCCAGGTCGTACAGTGAGATCGACGACTTCAACGCCAGCAGCAGGCCGCCGCGCTCACGCACCGCAAGCGAGCCAGCCATCTCCGGCAAGGTCCACGCCTGCACCGTGCCGGTGCGCCAGTCCCGCCTGCGCACCAGACAGCTGCGAATGTCGACCCAATAGAATGCCTGCTCCTGCACGTCCCACAGCGGCCCTTCGCCCAGCACGTCGCTGGTCTCCCCTACGCGTTGCACTTCGCTCATCGATTCGATTCCTCGTGGTCTGCTGCCTCAGTATACTGGGGCCTTCGCGGCACATCCTCATCATGGAGGACTTTGGCATCATGCCTCACACGCCTCTCGATCCGTTCAAGGACATTCTCGGCGTCGATCACACGCCCGAACGCCTCGCGGAAAATCTCGCCAGCTTTGCCGAGATCCTCGAGGAGATCCGCAAGCTGCGCGCGCTCGATCTGACCGACATCCATCCGGCAATCGTGTTCGAGCCCACCGTGCCCTATCGTCAGGAGCCCGACCAATGACGCGCGAAGCGTGGGCCGAGCCGATCGAAACCCTGGCGCCACGCCTGCGCAGCGGCAAGCTCACGCCCACGGCGCTCACCCGCGCCTGCCTGGAGCGCATCGAACGCCTGGACGGCACGCTCAACAGCTTCATCTGCCTCGCGCCCGACGCACTGGCACAGGCGCGAACGGCCGAGCGCGAGATCGCGGCCGGCAAATGGCGCGGACCGCTGCATGGCGTGCCAATCGCGATCAAGGACAACACCACTACCGCCGATATGCCGACCACGGCAGGCAGTACCGCACCGGGGCTGTCGTTCCCGCTGCGCGATGCGGCAGCGACCACACGCCTGCGCAAGGCCGGCGCGGTGCTGATCGGAAAGACGCGCACGCACGAGTTCGCCTGGGGCAACGTCACGCCGCCGGTGCGCAATCCATGGGATACGCAGCGGGTACCGTCGGGCTCGAGCGGCGGCTCCGGCGCGGCCGTGGCAGCCGGTCTGTGCATCGCGGCCATGGGCTCGGATACCGGCGGCTCGATTCGCATGCCTGCGTCGGTATGCGGCACGGTCGGCTTGAAGGCGACCTTCGGCCGCATCAGCCGCGACGGCGTGGTCCCGCACAGCTGGTCGCTGGATCACGCAGGTCCGCTCACGCGCACCGTTGCCGATGCCGCGCATCTGCTCAACGTGCTGGCCGGCTACGACCCGGCCGATCCCGCCTGCCAGGATCAGCCGGTGCCGGACTACACGCAGGCATTGGGCAAGCCGATCCGGGGATTGCGGCTGGGGGTGTGCCGCAATCACTTCTTCGAGCGCAATCATCCGGACGTCGAAGATGCGGTGGAGCGTGCCATCGACGACTTCGCGAGCCAGGGCGCACGCGTGCACGAGTTCGAGATCCCGATGCTGGAGTACGGCCTGGGCGCGATCTTCGCCATCGAGCTGGCCTCCTCCACCGCCTATCACGACGTCTCCCTGCGCGCCGGACGCACACCGCACTTCCAGCCGGACGTGCGCACGCTGGTGGAGATCGGGCGCTTCGTCACTGCCGCCGACTACCTGAAAGCCGAGCAGTACCGGACCGTGCTGATGCAGGCCTTCCGTGACGTATTCGCCAAGGTGGACGTGATCGTTACGCCCACCATGCCGATTCCGGCGTGGAAGATCGGAGCCACGACCATGGATGTGGGCGGTCGCGAGGAAAGCGTGCTGGCTGCCTCCTGGCGCTTCACCTATCCGTTCAATCTCGCCGGCCTGCCGGCCATCTCCGTGCCATGCGGCTTCACGCGCGAGCACCTGCCGATCGGCCTGCAGCTCGCCGCACGGCCGTTCGACGAGATGACGCTGTTGCGTGCGGCGCATGCCTACGAGCGCACACACGAGTGGAGCGAGCGCCTGCCACCATTGTGATTGTCCGGAGAGAAGTCGAATGAGCACTGCCGAAAGCCCGATCCGCGTCGCCTGCCTGCAGATGGAGCCGCGCATCGGTGAGAAGACACGCAACATGGCACGCACGCTGGCGATGATCGACGAGGCCGCGCGCGCTGGTGCCAATCTGGTGGTCCTGCCCGAGCTGTGCAACACCGGCTACGTGTTCGAGACGCGCGAAGAAGCTTTCGAGCTGGCCGAGCCGCTTCCCGATGGACTGAGCACGCAAGCCTGGCTGGAAGCAGCGGCCCGGCATCGCATGACCATCGTCGCCGGCATCACCGAGCGCGACGGTGAGTCGCTGTTCAACAGCGCGGTCGTGGTCGGCCCCAAAGGTTACATCGGCCGCTATCGCAAGAATCATCCGTGGGGTGCGGAGAACCTGTTCTTCGAGCCCGGCAACCTGGGTGTGCCGGTGTTCCAGACACCGATCGGGCGCATCGCCTGCGCCATCTGCTACGACATCTGGTTTCCGGAGACTTTCCGGCTGGCCGCGCTGCAGGGCGCCGATCTGCTGTGCGTACCGACCAACTGGGTGCCGATGCCGCAGCAACCGCGCGATCTGCCGGTGATGGCGAACATCCTGGCCATGGCCGGTGCGCACTCCAACTCGATGTTCGTGGCCTGCGCCGATCGCATCGGCCACGAGCGCGGCCAGCCGTTTCTGGGCAACAGCATCATCGTCGGCCAGACGGGATGGCCGCTGGCTGGGCCGGCCAGCTTCGATCGCGAAGAGATGATCGTGGCCGATATGAATCTCTCGGATGCACGACGCAAACGTACGCTCAACGAGTTCAACCAGCTGCTGCGCGACCGTCGCACCGACATGTACGACGAGATGCTGGGCGCACAGGCCAGGCGCGGCTGGTATTAGCTCGCCCGGCGCAGGACGGGGGCCAGTATTGTGATATCAGCAGGCAGCTATGCAGGCTGCCCTCGCTGAATCTCCCGTTCTCCTGCCGTCTGTGCCTCGCCGCGTGCTTCGATCCATTCGTAGATCACCGGCAGCAGCACCAGCGTGAGCAGCGTGGAGGTGATCAGGCCGCCCACCACTACCGTGGCCAGTGGGCGCTGCGTCTCGGCGCCGACGCCGGAAGACAGCAGCATCGGCACCAGGCCGAGGATTGCGACGCTGGCGGTCATCAGCACCGGCCGCAACCTCAGCTCCGCGCCCTGGCGTACCGCCTGCGCCACGCTTGCTCCTTCCAGACGAAGCGCGTTGATAAACGACACCAGCACGATGCCGTTGAGCATCGCCACGCCGAAGACGGCGATGAAGCCGATGGCCGAAGGCACCGACAGGTACTGCCCGGTGAGGAACAGCCCGAGCAGGCCGCCGATGGTCGCGAACGGCACGTTGGCGATGATCAGGGCCGCGTACTTGATCGAATTGAAAGCGGTATGGAGCAGCACGAAAATGAAGAAGATCGTGAGCGGGACGATCACGGCCAGGCGTGCCATCGCCCGCTGCTGGTTCTCGAACGCACCGCCCCACTCGATCCAGTAACCTGCCGGCAATTCGGCCTGCTGCGCAATGGCCGAATTGGCATCACGCACGAAGCCATCCACGTCACGACCGCGCACGTCCATCTGGATCACCGCATAGCGCTGCAGCTGCTCGCGCCGCACGAACGAATAGCCTTCCGCCGTGGTGACTTCTGCCACACGGCCCAGCGGCACCACCGCGCCGCCCGGCGCGTGCAACGGGATCCGGCGTATCGCCTCCGGCGACTGCTTGGCAGCGTCGGACAAACGCGCGACGATGTCGAAGCGCTTCACGCCTTCGATCAACGTGGAAACCGGCTCTCCGCCGATGCCGGTACGCACCACGGTGAGCACGTCGTCTGCGTTCAGGCCATAACGCGCAAGCGCCTCACGATCGACCTGGATGCGCACCTGCGGCTTGCCCAGATTGGCCTCCAGCGACAGGTCGGCCACGCCGGGGATCTGTTCGATCGCCTCCTTGACCTGTCGGCTGAGGCGATCGAGTTCCTTGAGATCGGGGCCGTAGAGCTTGGCCGCGAGGGTAGCGCGTACACCGGAGATCAGCTCTTCCACCCGCATCTGGATCGGCTGCGTGAAGGCGACCACAGTGGTGGGCACCGCCTCTTCGAGCGTTTCGCGCATGGCTTCGGCCAGCTGCTGGATGGTGCGCCCCGATCCCCACTGCCCGGCGGGCTTCAGCTCGGTGTAGATCTCCATGTAATTAGCATCTGCCGTCTCGCCTTTCTCCGCCCTGCCGATCATCGCCAGCGTCGTATTCACTTCGGGAAACGCCTTCAGCGCATGCGCGATGCGCTCGGATACGCGGATCGATTCGTTCAGCGAGGTCGATGGGATGGAGGTGACCCGCCACATGATCGAACCCTCCTGCAGCTGCGGCATGAACTCCTTGCCCAGCAGCGGGAACAGGGCCAGGCTGGCGATGAGCAGCAGGCCAGCGATGGCGGTCACGGTCTTCCTGTTGGCCAGCGACCAGGCGAGCAGCGGCAGGTAGCCGTGCTTGATCCAGCGCATCAGCAGCGTGTCACGCTCCGCCTTGGGCTTGAGCACGATCGCCGCCAGCACCGGAATCAGGGTCAGCGTGAGCAGCAGCGAGCCGGCCATGGCAAAGGTGATGTTGAAGGCCATCGGCTTGAACAGCTTGGCCTCCAGCCCCTGCAGGCTGAACAGCGGCAGGAACACGACGATGATGATGAGAATCGCGAAGGCGACGGGATTGGCCACTTCGAGCGCGGCCTCCAGCACCGCCGCGGTCCGATCCACCGGCTGGCCGGTCGCCCGCCGGTGCGCCATGATGCGGAAGGCGTTCTCGACCATCACCACCGCGCCGTCGACCATCATGCCGATGCCGATGGCCAGACCGGCCAGCGACATGAGATTTGCCGACAGGCCAACCTGGTTCATGCAGATGAAGGCGATCAGCATCGCCAGCGGCAACGCCGTGATCACCACCAGCGCCGAGCGCAGCTCGCCCAGGAACAGGAACAACACGAGGGCCACCAGGATCGAGCCTTCGATCAGCGCACGCTCGGCGGTCGAGACTGCCTTCTCGACCAGCTCGGTGCGGTCGTAGATGGGCCGCAGCACCACGCCTTCTGGCAGCGCCTTGCGCACGGTGTCGAGCCTGGTCTTCACGGCGTCCACCACGCTCTTGGCGTTTTCGCCGATGCGTGACAGCACCATGCCGAGCACCACTTCCCTGCCGTCACGCGTAACCGCGCCGAAGCGCACGGCACCTCCTGGCTCGATGGTGGCCACGTCACGCAGGTATACCGGCACGCCGTGCTCGGTGCGCAGCACGATGCGGCCGATGTCCGCTTCGTTGCTCACCAGCCCCAGTCCCCGCACCAGGTACTGCTCGGGTCCGAGGTCGATGAACTGCCCGCCCACCTGCCGGTTGTTGGCCTCGATCGCCTCCACGATCTCGCGATAGGTCAGGCCGTACTTGATCAACCTCAACGGGTCGATCACGATCTGATACTGCCGCTCCAGACCACCCCAGGAGAGCACATCGTCCACGCCGGGGACGGTACGCAGGATCATGCGTGCGCTCCAGTCCTGCAGCGCGCGCAGATCCATGTCGGTGATCCTGTCGCGCAGCTTCTCGTCGGTGCGCTCGATGGTGTACCAGAACACCTGCCCCAGACCGGAAGAGTTGGGGCCCATCTCCGGGGTGCCGTAGCCCTCCGGAATACGCTCACCCACCTCCTGCAGGCGCTCGCCCACCAGCTGACGCGCGAAATAGATGTCCATGCCGTCGTCGAAGTACACAGCGACATAGGACAGCCCGAACAGGCTCACCGAGCGGATCTGCTCGACCCCCGGCAGCCCGGCCATGGCCGATTCCACCGGGAACGTCAGCAGCTGCTCCACGTCCTCGGCCGCCAGCCCGGGTGATTCCGTATAGATATTGACCTGATTGGGCGTGACGTCGGGAAACGCATCGATCGGCACCGAAGTCACGGCGCGAACGCCGAGAAACGCGACCACGATGAAGCCGATCAGGACCAGGAACTTGTAGCGCAGCGAGACCTCGACCAGTTTTTCCAGCATCGCCTCGCCCTCTCAGTGTGCGTGGCCTTCGCCCATCTGCGACTTGAGCACGCGCGCCTTGAGCGCGTACGCCCCGTCCACCACCACGTGCTCTCCCGGCCGCACGCCCGCGCGCACCACCGTTGCGCTCGCCAGCGGTTGACCCAGCTCCACGCTGCGTGCCTCGAAGTTTTCGCCTTCGCGGACGAACAGGGTCGGCTTGCCGTCCATCAGCACGATCGCATCGCGCGGCACCACCAGGCCCTGCTCCCCACCGGCGTCGGTCTCGATATGCGCGTTGGCGAACATCTCCATCTTCAGCCGCGCCCGGGGATTGGGCACTTCGATACGCGCCTGGACGCTCCGCGTCTCCCGGTCGAGCATGCTGCTCAGATAGGCCACCCTGCCCTCGAAGCGCTCGCCCGGATAGGCAGTCACCTCGATGGTTGCCGGTGCGCCCACGCGTACCCGGTGCAGCTGCGCCTCCGGCAGGCTCGCCTGCACCCACACGCGCGATAGATCGGCGACCGTGAACAGGCTCTGCTCAGGCTTTGCCAGCTCACCTTGCACCGTGTCCTCCATCTCGATCACGGTGCCGGACAGCGGAGCGACGAGGACATACGCCGAGGATGCCTGCCCTTCAGCCACCGGCCGCTCCATGCCCAGCAGGCGCAGCCGGCCGGCCGCAGCCCGCTCCGCAGCACGCGCCTTCTGCAATTCGGCCTGCGCTTGCAGCCAATCCTTCTGCGGGATGATCTGTTCTTCGAACAGCTGGCGGGCGCGCTCGAAGTTCGCCTGCGCCAGATCGAGCTGCACGACCGATTCCGCGTACGCTGCCTGCGCCTCGCCGACCTCGATGCTGTCGATGGTGGCCAGCACCTGCCCTTTTCGCACCGCGTCCCCCAGCGCAACGTGCACGCGAACGATGCGGCCCGAGACCTTGGGTGCGACGTGTGCGACGCGGCTCTGATCCGGCTGCACCGTGGCCGGCACCATGATCAGATCGGCCAACGTCTGGACCTCGGCTTCTGCCACGCGAATGCCTGCCGCCTGCAGCTCGGCATCGGAAAGCCGCAACGATTCGCCTTCGTGCCCATGCTCGTCGTCAGCATGAGCAGCTTCATCGCCGTGGTCGTCCCGATGGACGTCTCCGGCATGATCGTCCGGGTCGTGCACACTGGACCCGGCCGGCTCCGATGCTGCCTGCGGGGCGGGCTTCGACTGCGCAGGTGCATCACCCGTGGTCTTCGAACGGTTGTCATCGCAGGATGCGAGCAGCACGGATGCGCTCAGCGCGATGACCAGAATCAAGAATCGCTGCATGGCTTTGGCTCTGCAAATCGGCATTGGAAGGAGGAGGCGTTCAAGGTTGCACGGCTTCGGGCAGCCAGCCTGCGATCTGCTCGATCTGCACGGTGGTCGACGCCAGCTCGGCTTGCGCCTCGATCGTGTCGCGCCGCATCTCGATGAGCTGGCGGGTCGCGAGCAGCACTTCGGCAGTGCCGATCTGCCCCACTTCGAACGAGCGGCGCGCCAGACGCTGGTTCTCTTCGAGCCGCGGCAGGGTGACTTCCCGCAGCAGCGCAGCGCGCTCTCGCTGACTCTGCAGCCGCTCCCACAACGCCACGACGGCGTTGCGCACGTCGCGCTCGGTCACTTCGCGTTCGACCTGGGCGGTGGTGAGATCGGCTGCCGCACGGCCGATCGCCGCCCGATTGCGCTTGAACAGCGGCAGAGGCAGCGAGGCGCTCAAGCCGACGAACTTCTCACGCTCGTCACCAGGGCCTTCGCGACCGGCGCCGATACCCAGAGTCAGATCGGGATAGGCGCTGGCACGCTCCAGTGACAGCCGGCTACGGGCGGCACCTTCACGATGGCGCAGGGATCTGATGAGCGGGCGTTCGCCCACGCGTGACAGCAGCTGCTCCACGGTGTAGGCCGGTTGCCACGCGGGAATGCCGCCGGCGGCTTGCGGCAGCTGATCCGCGGGCAACTGCAATGCGGCGGCAAGCTCGCGGCGCGCTTCGATCAGCGCCTCGCGCAATTGCCCAAGCTGATTGCGCGCGCGGTCGGCTTCGACCGCTGCGAGATTGGCATCGAGGCGCGTGTCCTCGCCCGCCTGCAAACGCTTGCGAACGATTTCCGCCAGATCCTCCACCAGATTCAGCAGCGCCTCTTCCGCTGCTATGCGC
>JAHCKU010000114.1 GCA_026125625.1 Burkholderiales bacterium
GGACGCACCGCGGTGCTCGACTCCGGGGCGGCGGAGCTCGTGGTGACCGAGAAGAATCAGGAGCCCTGGGATCGCGGCGTATTCACCAGCGTGGGCATCGATCCCACGCGCAAGCGCTTCCTGCTGCTGAAGTCACGCATGTACTTCCGTCCGGTGTTCCTGCCCATCGCCAAAGGCATGGTGTTCTGCGACAGCATCGGCGTGGGGTCGTCCGACTGGACGCAATTCGAGTACAAGAAGCTGCGTCGGCCGATCTATCCGCTGGATGCGTTTCCGGCGGAACATCGCTAGCGGATTGGCGCCAACACATTCACGAGCGAGGTTGTAATGAACAAGCCATTGGAGCAGCCGGCGCTGCAGATCAAATCCATCAATCACTGGATCAACGGCCAGGAGGTTGCCGGCAGCAGCGGGCGCCACGGCGAGGTGTACGATCCGGCACTCGGCCGCGTGAGTGCACACGTGGCCTATGCCAACGGCACCGAGGTGGCGCAGGCAGTAGCCGCAGCGCAGGCCGCCTTTGCCGGCTGGGCCGCCACGCCGCCGTTGCGGCGCGCACGGGTGATGTTCAAGTTCAAGGAGCTCATCGAGGAGAACCTGGAAGCGCTGGCACGCCTGATTTCCAGCGAGCACGGCAAGGTGGTGTCGGACGCACGCGGCGAGGTGACGCGCGGGCTGGAGGTGGTTGAATTTGCCTGCGGCATCCCGCACCTGCTCAAGGGCGAGTACTCCGAGCAGGTCGGCACCGGCGTGGACAGCTTCTCGGTGCGCCAGCCGCTGGGAGTATGCGCGGGCATCACGCCGTTCAACTTCCCGGTCATGGTGCCCATGTGGATGTTTCCCGTGGCCCTGGCCTGCGGCAACAGCTTCGTGCTCAAGCCCTCCGAGCGCGACCCCTCCGCCAGCATCTTCCTCGCCAGGCTGCTCAAGGAGGCCGGCCTTCCGGACGGCGTGTTCAACGTCGTGCACGGCGACAAGGAGGCGGTCGACGCCCTGCTGCACGATGCACGTGTGTCCGCCATCAGCTTCGTCGGCTCGACGCCGATCGCCGAGTACATCTACCGCACCGGCACCGCCAGCGGCAAGCGCGTGCAGGCGCTGGGCGGAGCCAAGAATCATCTGGTGGTGATGCCCGATGCCGACCTGGACCAGGCGGTGGATGCCCTCACCGGTGCCGCGTACGGCTCGGCCGGAGAGCGCTGCATGGCGATCTCGGTGGCGGTCGCAGTCGGCCCGGTGGCCGATGCGCTGGTGGAGCGCATGGCGCAGCGCGCACGTGGCCTGAAGATCGACACGGGCAGCGACGAACGGGCCGAGATGGGACCGCTGGTCACGCGGGCACATCTGGACAAGGTCACCGGATACGTGGCCAAAGGTGTCGAGGAAGGCGCGAAACTGGTGGTAGACGGTCGCGGCGTGCGCGTGCCGGGCTATGAGGAAGGCTTCTTCATCGGCGGCTGCCTGTTCGATGGCGTCAAACCGGAGATGACCATCTACCGCGAGGAGATCTTCGGACCGGTCCTGTCGGTGGTGCGCGTACCCGACTTCGACAGCGCAGTGAACCTGATCAACACGCACGAGTATGCCAACGGCGTGTCGCTGTTCACCCGCGACGGCGATGCCGCACGCGAATTCACCATGCGCGTGCAGGTCGGCATGGTCGGCGTGAACGTGCCGATCCCCGTGCCCATGGCCTTCCACAGCTTCGGCGGCTGGAAGCGCTCGCTGTTCGGCGATCATCACATTCACGGCTCGGAGGGCGTGCGCTTCTATACCCGCATGAAGACGGTCACCACACGCTGGCCGACCGGCATCCGCAAGGGCGCCGAGTTCGTCATGCCGACCATGAAGTGACCGCCGCGGCCCAGCACGAGGAATCGGCCATGCCTTTGTCCCGTCCGCAACGCGACGCCTTGAACGGACACGCCTAGCTCATGGCCCGCATCGCCAGCGTGGAGCGGCTGCGTGAGCTGATCGGCGAGCCGAGCGCACAAGTGCGCAGCAAGGTGCACGACATTCTCACCGCGCAGGCGCAAGCCTTCATCGCACGCTCGCCGATGCTGCTGCTGGCCAGTGCCGGCGCCGACGGCGCACCCATGGTTTCGCCCAAGGGCGATGCACCGGGCTTCGTGCGCGTGATCGACGCGCATACCCTGCTGCTGCCCGAACGCAAGGGCAACAAGCTGATCTTCACGCTGCAGAACGTGCTGGCCAATCCCGCCGTCGAGCTGATCTTCCTGGTGCCGGGCACCGGCGAGACGCTGCGCGTGGGCGGCAGCGCCGAGCTGGACGACGACGCACAGTTGTGCGCCTCCTTCGTCGAGCGCGAGCGTCCCGCTCTGCTGGTCATGCGCATCCGCGTACGGCGCTGCTACTTCCATTGCGCCAAGGCGTTCCTGCGTTCCCAACTATGGGAACCGGCGAGTTGGCCGCAGCCGGCGCTGCGCGTAAGTTTCGGCGAGGAAATCGCCCAGCGGGGCGGCCTCGCCGCGGAGGCCATCGAGGCTTTCGACCAGGGCGTGCACGAGCGCTATCGCACCGACTTGTAGCAGGCAGTTACAAAAACCTGGCGTGCGGGGCTGATGCGCAGCGGCTGCGCCGCGTGCGTGCTACATGCCTTCCGGCTGGATCTTCATGACGTGGCGTTGTGCCAGATCGATCCACGGCCGTTCGCTCTCGACGTTCGAGCGCATGCGCCGGGCATGCTCGAGCAGATCGGCGAACACCGTATTGGCGTGTGCGGCAAAGCCCAGACGCGCGAGCAGCATGGCATAGCGGCACTTCGCTTCCAGCCCGACATAGATCAGCGCGACTTCTTCGTATTCGGCCAGGGCATGCTCGGCATCACCCAGGCCTTCGAAGGCCCGTGCGCGCAGCAGCCGCGCGTCCTCGCGACGGAAACGGTCGTCCACCTGACCCAGACGGTCGAGCGTGCCCAGTGCGTCCTCGTGGCTGCCGTGATTGACCTGTGCACGCGCCAGGCCGAGCAGCACGCTGGGGTCGTCCGCATGCGGGCCGGTCAACGCATCTCGATAGAGTCGCATCGCCTCGGCATAGGCACCGCAGCGCATGTACTCGTCGGCCGCGGCAGTCTTGTTCGATACGCTGGGGCATTGCTCCAGCGCTTCCAGCCGGCGTTGCAGGCGCGCCTGCGGATCGACGCCATGCGGCACGGATACGCGTCCCGCGCCCCGGGCTGCCGGCACGACCTCCAGAAGGTAGTAGAGCACGCTGCCCAGCAGAGGCAGCGACAGGATGATCAACGCCCACAGATAGGAGCGTCCGCTACGGTAGACGTGGTAGATGCAGATGACCTGAATGGTCGCGATGAGCAAGATCAACAACGGCATACGGCGTCCCGGGCATTCCGGGTTCCTGCGTTGACAGAGCGTTGGCAGTGCTCAACGCAAAGGGTATGCCCATCGGCTGGCGACCTCGGGACAGGCGCTATCGTCACAGCGACCAGGAGGGCCGCTTTGCTGCTGCAGAGGTCGGGATATACCCGATGCTCGTCGCTGTCAGTGCGGTGCCGGCCGGCCGCATGCCGGGGGGAATGACAGCGTAGCAGCCGGAGGAGCTGACCGGAAATACAGGTGCCTCACGTCGACCCGGGCCCTGTGCCAGAGTGCGATGCAGGCGGCTGGCCACGCCTGCGGCGGCTGCCCCTCGGCGTCATCCACGCGGCCGGTCAGCGGCAGACGGCGGCCGCCCCCGCGCCAGGCCCGGAGGTAGCCTACTGCGTCGCCGGCTCTCCGTCCGGCTGCAGGACGGTACTCTCCTGGCCCTTGAGTGCGGCATCCAGCGTATGCCAGGCCAGCGCAGCGCAATTGCCGCGCGAAGGCGAGGCCCGCACCACCGACAGAATCGCGCGCTGGTCCTGCTCCACCTCCGCCGCCTCTGCCTGTGCCGGCTGGCGCACCAGACGGGTGAATTCGCGCACCATACGCGCGGCCTCGTCCAGGGTACGCTCGCGCACCAGCCCGGTCATCACCGAGGCCGAGGCCATGGAGATGCCGCAACAGGAGCACTGGAATGCGGCCTCACGAATGCGATCGCCCTCCAGCGCCAGGTAGACGGTAAAGGTATCGCCGCACAGAGGATTGATACCCTCCGCGCGGCGGGTCGCGTCCGGCAACTCACGATAGTTGCGGGCGTTTTTGATGTGATCCATGACCACATCGTCATAAATAGAATTAGCCACTTATATCCCTAATTTTCGGAACGGTTCCTAAAACCATCCCACAGGACAGATTGTAATGCCCCTCCCCTACGAGAACGCCACCAGCGGCACTCGGGCGCTGGATGACGCGATCGCGATCATTGGCTATGCGGCAGGCTACAAAGCGGGCGCTTGTCGCGCACGAACAGAATGGCTTCACACATGCAAGATCCCTTGAGTTATAGAACTGCGCACCCCAACGGCATCCTTGCTAGGATGGGCGCCCCATTCGAATAACTACGAGGAGGAGGCCATGCGTTTAACAATTCCGGCGGCCGTGGCGATTGCCGCTCTCTGCGGTCAGGCTCAAGCCCTGCCGTTCACGTCCTACGACTCACTCTTCTCGTGGGGCGCCGCAGTCCAGACCTACAAGACCGATACGCTGTTCTTCAGTCCGACGGTTCACATTCCGGGCGATCCGGACGACACCCCTGAGAAAGTGCTGGTCGACGTCAAGTACGAAGACTTTCGTTTATACAACCCGCATATCCACTTCGCGTGGACTTTGGGCAACGGCACCGTCGGCGGGGAGATGCACAGCACGGGCTTCGAAGACTCGCGCGCCCAATACTTCACACTGACGTTCGACACGCCGCTGAAAGCCATCGCTTTCAATCTGTCATCCCTGCCCGGTGACAATGGCACGCCAGGCGGTGCGCTGATCTCAGTCGGCCAGCCGTATGCAGGCTATGTGTTCTGTGAGGAAGACTCGTGCGTTCAATGGAGCGGCGAAGGGGACCTAAGCCCGATCGCCCCAAGCGATTTTCTGTTCATGAACGGTGAGCACTTCTTTGGGATCATCTCTGCGCAGCCGTTCTCGACGCTGACGATCACCAAGCCCTATCTGCTATACAACCAATATGAGCCAGAGATGGACGACTCCATCCTGTCCAGCGGTGAGGACTGGGGCTACATCTACCTCGGAGCCATTTCCTACAAGCATTGGCAGGTGCCAGAACCCGCCACGCTTGCGCTCCTGCCTCTGGCGTGGGTCGCCTGCAGATTCAGAAGATCCGGTACTTGATGATGCCGTTGTGGTTCGAGCCGGAGAGGTTCACCCACGCCTCTCCGGTCTCCTCGACCATGCAGAACCCACCCTTCGGGAACTTGAAGATACCGAGCCCAAAAGTCAGGCCCCCTTCATGTCAAAGCTGCTTGAACTGCTCCAGCTCCTGCACCGCCCAGTCGTACTCGAGGAACTCGGCCACGCCGGTGGCCACGGCGGACTCGAACGCGGCGCGGGCCTTGTCCGGTTCCTGGCGGATGAGGTACTGCTGCCCGGCGTAGAAGTACGCCTCGCATTGCTGCATCAAGGTCTGCCGGGGATTGACGCTGGTCGCGGCAGCGATGGCCGCTTCCGGCGCCAGCGTTCCGGCCAGCATCTGCACCACCGGTGCCGGCCACTGGTCCGGGCTCAACTGTGCAGCGACCTGACCGATCGGACCCTGCCCGTCGCTCCCGCCACGCTGCAAGGCCAGCTCGAGCCACATCGCCGAGTACACCACCGTTTCGCCTTGCGCGGTTTGCAGGGCACGCGTGAACTCCTGTGCTGCAGTATGAAAATCCTTACGGTAGAACGCCAGCCGGCCCTTCTCGCGAAACGCCGATGAGCGACTGGGCTCGAGACCCAGCGCCATGTCCAGATCGTACGCTGCGGCCTCGTACTCGCGCAGCTTCAGGTAGATGATCGCGCGATCCTCGTAGTACTGCGCATTGAGCTGATCGATGTCGATGGCGCGAGTGAAATCCTCCAGAGCCTCGGCGTACTGCACGAGATGGCTGCGCGCCACCCCGCGATTGCGAAACGCTTCGGCAAGATCGCCGCCTTCGACACTGCCCGACTCGATCTGTGCGCTCGACTGCGCGATGACGCGCTCGAGCCTCTGCTGCCGCTCGGCCTGGATCTGGCGCGTGAGATCCGATTCCGCATCGACCGCCCATGCCTGCGCCGAGCACAGCCAGATCAGCAGCGACCAGAGGACGGCGTGCACCACTTTCCCGGTGCACACCGGCATTCCCCGTTCCCGTGTGCGCGCACTCATGCCTGCCTCTGCCGCGTGCATGATCGAGTTCCCGGCGCAAGCTGCATCCCGACGGCCGCTCACTCTTTCGCCAGCAGCTGCATCAGCGAGGAGGTATCCCAGCGTCCACCACCGCGCGCCTGCACCGTCGCATAGAACTGGTCGATCAGCGCGGTGGCAGGCAGACGCGCACCGTTGCGCTTGGCCTCGTCCAGGCAGATGCCCAGATCCTTGCGCATCCAGTCGACAGCGAAGCCGAAGCCGTCGAACTTGAGCTCGTTCATCGTCTTCCAGCGGTTCTCCATCTGCCACGACTGGGCGGCACCCTTGGAGATCACGGAAATGACCCTCTCGATGTCGAGTCCGGCTTTCTTGCCGAAATTGAGTGCCTCGCCCAATCCCTGCAGCAGACCGGCGATGGCGATCTGATTGACCATCTTGCACAGCTGCCCTGCGCCCGGCTCGCCGATCAGCACGCAGCTCTTGGCGTACATGTCGAGCACGGGCTTGGCACGCGCGAACACCGCCTCCTCGCCGCCGCACATGATGCCGAGCTGACCGTTCACGGCACCGGCCTGGCCGCCCGACACCGGCGCATCGACGAAGTCGATGCCTTTCTCCTTGCACTTCGCATGCAACTCGCGCGCGAGGCTTGCCGACGCTGTGGTGTGATCGACCAGGATGCTGCCGGCCTTCATCCCCGCCAGGGCACCGTTGTCACCGTAGACCACCGAGCGTACGTCGTCGTCGTTGCCCAGGCACATCATCACCAGCTCGCACCCGGCAGCGGCTTCACGCGGCGTGGCCGCGGACTTGCCCTTGTACTCCGACACCCACTGCGACGCCTTCCCGGCGCTGCGGTTGTAGACCGTGACCTCGTGCCCGCCCTTGTTCTTCAAATGACCGGCCATGGGATAGCCCATCACCCCCAATCCGAGAAACGCTACCTTTGCCATGATCTCCTCGCTTTCCTCAACCCGAAATGTAACCCGTCATACCGGAAAAACATCAAAACGCCAAACGCAAAGGCCGCAAAGAGGATCGACCCGGGCTTTGCGTTCTTTGCGTTCTTTGCGTCGAGCGGTTCTCTCTACCGGTGCCCGGCCTGTTTCAGATGGCCATAGCGCGTCACGCGCAGATCGGCCTGCGCCTTGTGGCCGGCGAAGCCCTCGATCGCGCACAGCCGTGAACAGTACTCGCCGATCAAGGCCGAAGCCTCCGGCTTCACGCGCTGATAGGTGCAGGTCTTGATGAACTTGCCGACCCACAGGCCGCCGGTATAGCGCGCCGCCTTGCGCGTGGGCAGCGTGTGATTGGTGCCGATCACCTTGTCGCCGTAGGACACGTTGGTTTCCGGCCCGAGGAACAGCGCGCCGTAGTTGGTCATGTTCTTGAGGAAATAGTCCGGGTCGCGCGTCATCACCTGCACATGTTCGGATGCTATCCGGTCGGCCTCCGCGATCATCTCGGCTTCGCTGTCGCAGACGATGACTTCGCCGTAGTCCTTCCAGGCCTGACCGGCGGCGTCGGCGGTGGGCAGGATTTTCAACAGCCGGTCGACTTCGGCCATGGTGTCGCGCGCCAGCTTTTCGGAATTGGTGATCAGCACGGCAGGCGAGGTCGGTCCGTGCTCGGCCTGGCCCAGGAGGTCGGTGGCACAGATTTCGCCGTCCACCGTCTCGTCGGCGATGATCAGCGTTTCGGTGGGGCCGGCCAGCAGGTCGATGCCGATCCGTCCGAACAGTTGCCGCTTGGCTTCCGCCACATAGGCGTTGCCGGGGCCGACAATCATGTCCACCGGCTCGATGGTCTCCGTGCCCAGCGCCATGGCGGCGACGGCCTGTACGCCGCCGAGCACATAAATCTCATCGGCGCCGCCGAAATGCATGGCCGCCACGATGGCCGGGTGCGGCCCGCCCTTGAACGGCGGCGCGCAGGCGATAATGCGTTTCACGCCCGCGACCTTGGCGGTGACGATCGACATATGTGCGGAAGCGACCATCGGATAGCGCCCGCCCGGCACATAGCAGCCGATGGCATTCACCGGGATGTGCCGGTGGCCGAGGATGACGCCGGGCAGGGTCTCGACTTCGAGGTCCTGCATCGTGTCGCGCTGCTTCTGCGCGAAATTGCGCACCTGCGCCTGTGCGAAGCGGATGTCGTCGAGGTCGCGCTTGCCGACCTGTGCGATCGCTCGCTCGATGTCATGGGGCGTCAGGCGAAACGAGGCCGGCGACCATTTGTCGAATTTCTCCGACAGGTCGCGCACGGCCGTGTCCCCGCGCGCCTTGATGTCGGCGAGAATGCCCTCGACGGTCGCGCGCACCTTGGCGTCGGCTTCCTCGA
>JAHCKU010000115.1 GCA_026125625.1 Burkholderiales bacterium
CGCGGTCGGCGTCCTCGTAGCCGCGCCGCGCGTGCACGTAGAGGACGGGCGGGAACGGGCCCTTGCCGGGGGGCATCGCGATCTCCACGGGGACGTCGGCGCCCGGCGCCTTGAGCGTGGCGCGTTCGATGCGCACGTCGGCCGCGGCTCCCAGCGCGGCAAGGCAGGCGGCGAGGGCCGCAAGGCGAACGGTAGCGGTCATGGCAATCCTCCGTAACAAGCGACCCCCGGGGGGTATGGCAAAATGCGTCATCCCCCGCCCCTGGCGACCGCCTCGGCGCGGGGCCTTTCTTTCCACTCAGGGGATTCCCATGCACAAGTATCTCGCAATCGCCTGCCTCGCCGTCGCCGCGGCGCTGGCCGGCTGCGCCAGCCAGGAGCGCCTGACGGCAAAGGCAGTGGGCTGCGGCACGCGCGAAGTCTCGGTCATCCCCAGCGCGTTCTCGCACAAGGGCATGGAGACGGCATGGTGCGCCACCTGCCGGGGCAAGGTCTATCGCTGCGCCACCAACGCGCAACGCAGCCGCGTCGATTGCCAGCCGAGCCGGGAGGGCGACGGTTGCGGCGGTTGAAGCGGCGCCGGCCGGCGCTGCTGGTCGTCGCTACCTCGGCCGGCTGTTTCATCACATCATGACCGATCCGGCTCCCCGTTCGCGCAGCGCACGCTTTGCGTTCTTTCCTCTCGGCGATCGTGCGCTGGTCATCGAGCTGGGTGCGCGCGTCAGCGAGGCGCTGGCTGCGCAGGCGCGGCGCCTGAGCGAGCGCCTGGCGCGGGCGCAGGTAGCGGGCGTGCGCGAGGTGATCCCGGCCTTCTCGTCGATCACGGTGCACTACGAGCCGCTGCGCGTGAAGCAGGCTGCCGACCCGGAAGATGCCGGGTCTGCACCGTTCGAGTTGCTGCAGGTGCGCCTGCAGGCCTTGCTGGAGGCGGACCAGGAGGATGCCGGCGCAGCCGGGGCGCTGCTGGAGGTGCCGGTATGCTACGGCGGCGACTACGGCGAGGATCTCGACGTGCTGGCGCTGGCGCACGAGATGGCACCGTCCAAGGTGGTGGAATTGCATACGCATCCGATCTATTACGTCGGCATGCTTGGATTCATGCCGGGCTTCCCCTATCTCGTGGGCCTGGACGCGCGCCTGGTCACGCCGCGCCGCGCCACACCGCGCCCGCAGGTTGCGCGCGGCAGCGTGGCCATCGGCGGCGAGCACACCGGTGTCTATCCCCTGGACAGTCCTGGCGGCTGGCACGTGATCGGGCGTACCCCACTTGGTCTCTTCGACCCGCGGCGCCAGCCGCCCAGCTTGCTTCAGGCCGGTGACCGTGTGCGTTTCGTCGCCATTTCGCCGGAGCGCTATCAGCAATTGCTCGCAACCTAGGGAAACCACGGTGGCGTTGAAAGTGCTGCGGGCCGGAATCCTGTCCACCATCCAGGATCTGGGGCGCTGGGGCTACCAGCGCTTCGGTGTGCCGGTGAACGGAGTGATGGATGAAGTCTCGCATCGGCTGGCCAACATCCTGGTGGGCAACGACGAGCACGCCGCCACGCTGGAAATGACGCTGGTCGGCCCCGGCTTCACGCTCAACACCGATACGCTGCTGGCGGTATGCGGTGGTGATTTCGAAGCGCGCGTGAACGGCGAGCCGCTGCCCAAGGCGCGTCCGGTGCTGGTGCGCGCCGGCAGCGCGCTCGATTTCGGTCCCTGCCGGCGCGGCTGCCGGGCTTATCTGGCAGTGGCCGGCGGGTTCGAAGTGGAGTCGGTGCTCGACAGCCGCAGCACCTTCCTGCGCGGCGGGTTCGGCGGCTGGCAGGGGCGCGCGTTACGCCGGGGAGATATGCTGCCCACCCGGCACGCCGATCCGGCGCTGTACCCCTCCCTGCACCGGAAATTGCGCGAGCAGCGCACGCCCATGAGCTTCCCGACCTGGTCCGCAACCGAGCGCGTGGAAGTGCTGATGCCGGGACCGTATCTGCTGCGCTTCGTGCGCGGGCGGCAGTGGACGCGCTTTCCGGAGGAATCACGGGAGCTGTTCCTGAGCAGCGAGTACCGCATCGGCAGCAACTCCGACCGCCAGGCCTATCGCCTGATGGGTCCGCTGCTGCTGCCGCGCGAGCCGATCGAAGTGATCTCGGCCGGCGTCACCTTCGGCACCATTCAGGTCCCTCCCGACGGCGAGCCGATCGTGCTGATGGCGAGCCGGCAGACCACCGGCGGCTATCCCCGGCTGGGGGAGGTGGCGAGCGTCGATCTGCCGCTGCTCGCGCAACTGCCGGCCGGTGCCCGCGTGCGTTGCCAGGCAGTCGAACTGGCCGTAGCACAGACGCTGCTGCTGGAGCGCGAGCGCGAAATGGCGCGCATGCGCGAGGCACTGGCGATGCGCACGTCGACCTAGCGCAACCCTGCGAGGATTGGCACGCAGCGATTCCCGGCGCCTTTCGGAAGTGCACGCCTGACCGGCACACTGCAGACTGTCATATCAGCAGTAGCGCAGCCAGGCTCCACAGCATGAAACCGCCGAGATAGGGGATGACGGGCCACAGATTCACGTTCATGAGCTGATCCAGCATCTATCGCGCCCGGCTGGCCTGCCAGGGCGGGCCGAAGGTTCAGCCGGAGGGCGCTTCGTCGCTGCCCTCGAGGACGGGCAGGTGTACGCGCACACAGGTACCGCGTCCCGGCTCGCTCTCGATCTGCGCGCGTCCGCCGAGGAGCCTGGCGCGCTCGGCGATGCCCACCAGCCCCAGACCGCGGGGGGGCTGCACTGCGGTGTCGAAGCCGCAGCCGTCATCCTCGATCTCCATGGTCACGCCGTCGCTATCGAGGAACAGGGTCGAACGCACGCGCCGGGCATGGGCATGGCGGATGATGTTGGTGAGCGCTTCCTGGGCGATGCGGTACAGCCCCGTGGCCTGCTCCGAGGTCAGGGGCAGATCCGGTTCCAGGTGTTGCTGGATCTCGATGTCCGCCTGCGTGCTCATGTGGCGCATCTGCGCGTTGAGCGCGGCCGCCAGCCCGAGATTGTCGAGCAGTGCAGGGCGCAGTTCGGTGGCCAGTCGCCGCACACTGATGAGCGTCTCGTCGATGAAGCGGCCCATCTGCAGGACGCGCTCTTCCACCGGGCCGCCGGCCTGCGCACTCTCTCCCAGCCGCCGGCGCAGCCAGCCCAGGTCCATCTTCAGCCGGGTCAGCGCCTGCCCCAGCTCGTCGTGGATCTCGCGCGAGATGCGCTTGCGTTCCTGCTCGATGGCCTCGGTCAACTGATGGGCGAATGCGCTCAGACGCTGGCGGGATTCCTCCAGCATGGTTTCGGCATGTTTGCGATTGCTGATGTCCTGCACCATGCACACCACGTAGCTCGGCCGCTCGCCTTCGCCCGGGACCAGTGCCAGCGTCATCTCGCCCCAGAATTGCTCGCCGTCCCTGCGGCGGAAGCGGCATTCGACCAGGCGGGTGGCGCCGCCGTGGGAAGGATGCTGGACGTCATCGAGGATGGCGCGTACGTCGGTCTCGCCCAGCACCATCCGGAAGTCGAGCCCGACCAGGTCCGCACGCTGGTAGCCCAGCAGGCTGGCCATGCGCTGGTTGGCGCGCGTCACGGTTCCTTCCAGCGTGAGATGGAGGATGCCGATGGCCGGCTGCTCGAACGTCGCCCGATAGCGCTCGCGCTCGTCGACGATCTGGGCTTCGAGCCGCTTGCGTGCGGTGAAATCCTCGAAGAAGATGGCGATGCCGTCGTCGGTCGGGTAGAGATGGTTGCGGTACCAGCGAAAGTGCGGCGCGTAGTACTGGTCGACCTGCATCGGTTCGTGGGCCTGCATGCAACGCATGCAGGCCTCGTAGATGGGAAGGTGGCGCGACTCGGGGAACAGGTCCCAGATGTTGCGCCCCATCACTTCCTCGCGTGACTTGCACAGCAGCCGCGCTGCCGCAGTGTTGGCGTAAGTGCACTTCCAGTTGCGATCCAGCGCCACGAAGCCGTCACGGATGGAGGCAATGATGTCCTGCAGGCGGCGCCTTGCTCCACTGCGTTCCTGCTCGGCGTGCTTGCGGTCGGTGATATCCAGGTGCACGCCGCGGCGCAGAGTGAGCGCACCGGTTTCGTCCGCCTGCGCGCCGCCGCGGCTCAGCATCCAGCGATAGCTTCCGTCCTTGTGGCGCATACGAAATTCGAGCTCAGGCGCGACGCCACGTGGGTGGGCTGAGCCCAGGCGCGCAGGCGCCTGATCACCTCGTCGCGCTCGTCCGGATGCAGCCGCTGCTCCCATTCCTCCCAATGATTGCGGATCTCGTGGTCCGCGTAACCGAGCTGGCTCTTCCACTCCGGCGACAGATACAACATGTCGGTGCGCAGATCCCATTCCCATACGCCCACCTCCCATAGCGCGAGCTCCTGCCGTGCCTTGCTGTCGCGCAGGCTGATCTCGATCACCTTGCGCTGCGTAATGTCGCGAAAGAAATAGGTGAGCCCATCGGGCGTGGGATAGATGTCCACTTCGAACCAGCTTTGCCACGGCTCGTACAGGATCTCGACGTGGCGCGTCTGGCCGTCCTGTGCGGACCGGACCGAGGCCGAGCGCAGCGTGCCCTCCGCGCTGTCGGGAAAGCGTGTCCATACGGCCCGCCCGATCAGATCTTCGCGCCGGCTGCGCAGCAGCTCGCACGCCCGTTCATTGACCGACAGATAGTGACCATCGCGATCGAGCACGATGAAGCCGTCGCTCATATGATCGAGCATCGCGCGCAGACGATGCACGGCCGGATCGCCGTCGGCCTGCTCGGCGCGCATGCCCGTGACTTCGCGCAGGACGCCGATGATTTCCACTGCGACACCCGCCTCGTCGAAATGCGGCACGCCGCGATCATGCATCAAGCGCCATTGTCCATCGCGGTGGCGCAAGCGATAGTCCGCCTCGAACAGCGAGTGTTCGCGCAGCGCGCGGTCGAGCTCGCTGCAAACCTGCTGCACATCCTCGGGATGGATGCGCGCCACCCAGCTTTCGACGTCGTTGCCCATCTCGTTGGCATCGTAGCCGAGCACCTCGCGATACGCGCCGTTCCATTCGATGCGACGCTTGCGCACGTGATGACGGTAGGCGATCTCGTCCCGGACCAGCAGATACGACTGGTTCGCGCGCAGGAGCTCGGCGTGCTTCTTCTCAAGGGCACAGTGTGTGTCGGCGGCGTGTGACTGGGCGGCGGCACGCGCGCGCGCTTTGCGTGCATGCAGCGTCCCCAGCGCGAGGACGAGCAGGATGCCCAGGCCCATCGTCCATGGTGCGCCTGACCAGTGCCTGCGTCTGCAGCTGCATCGTGCGCGTGCCGGCATCCAGCGCCTTGCGCTGCATCGATTCCAGCTGACCCAGCAGCATGCTCAGCTGTGCACGCGTGGCCATGCTCGCAGGGCTCGCTGCAGTGCCCGGCGATGGCGGCCGCTTCCCTGCGCCGGGCGCGAGCGAATCCGACTGTGAAAGCTGGCGCGATGCCAGATCGTCGATGCCGTCCAGGAGCGCCTGCGATTGCGGGGCATCGGCATCGTAGAGGGCGCGCAGCTCGGTCAGCCGGGCAGCAGCCTCGTGCCGTGCCTGCCGATGCAGGTCCAATGCATGGGCGTCGCGATCGGTGAGGTATGCGGCATAGGCAGCCTCCGTCCGGGCCAACGCCGCCCGCAGCCGGGCCAGCTGCTCCGAGCGCAGCTGCAGGACGCGACGCGATTCCAGGGACTCTGCGGAGTCGGCGAGGTGGCGCTGTGCATCGAGCCCGATCAGCAGGAGCAGGCCGGCGATCAGGAAGAACGCGATCAGCCAGCGGTCAGAGGCGAATCGCGGCAGCATGGGCAAGTCGTGCTTGGCAAATGGCGTGCGGGCGAGCAACATCGGACGCTTGCGGACGTGGTGCGCGCGCCCCGGGGCGTAACGGGCAGGAACCGGTGACGGGCCGGCGGGCGCGACCAGTAAACGGGAACGAGCGATCAGCGTGCAAAGGCGAATCGATCTCAACAGTGACCTGGGCGAGGGCTATGGTGCCTGGACCATGGGCGAGGACGCAGCCCTGTTGCAGCAGGTCAGCTCGGCCAGCGTGGCCTGCGGTTTTCACGCCGGTGACCCCGGGGTGATGCAGCGCACGGTGCGCATGGCTGCCGCGCGCGGGGTGGCCATCGGTGCACATCCCGCCTTGCCCGACCTGCAAGGCTTCGGCCGGCGCGAGATGCGGGTGAGCGCAGCCGAGGTGTACGACCTGGTGCTTTATCAAATCGGTGCGCTCGGTGCCTTCTGCCGCGCCTCGAAGATACCCTTGTGTCATGTCAAGCCGCATGGTGCCTTATACAACATGGCCGCACGCGATGCGCAGCTGGCGCGTGCGATCGCGCAGGCCGTGCACGACTACGACACACGTCTGGTGCTGTATGGATTGGCCAACAGCGCGCTGATCGAGGCGGGGCTTGAGGCCGGCCTGGTGGTGGCCAACGAGGTTTTCGCCGACCGCACCTATCAGGCCGACGGCAGCCTGACGCCGCGCACGCGTCCCGATGCGCTCATCCACGAGGTGGCGACGGCGTTGGCACAGGTCGAACGCATGATCTTCGCCGGAGAGGTGGTGGCTACCGACGGCAGTCACGTGCCGATCCAGGCCGATACCCTGTGCCTGCACGGGGATGGACCGGCAGCCGTGGAGTTGGCCAGCGCATTGCGCCGCGGCCTCGAAGCACGTGGCGTGGCGATCCGGCCGGTAGCGTGCGCGCAGGCCGGGAGCGGAGAGATGTGAACGAACGCGGTGACGGTCCCGCGTCCGCCCGAAGCGGCGCACGGCTCGGCGAAACGATCGGCTCCAGTTCATGCTTGCCTGGGATGCCCGGCACGCGATGCCCCCATAGCCCGCGCCCGAGTGCGCGCATGCTACCAGATACCGCACCACCCATGCGTGTGGACAGTCTGCGGCTTCCTCCTCCCGCAAAGAGGCGCGGTCGGCCTCGAGCCGCTGTGGGCCCGTCGAAGCAGGCTGCGCGGGAGCAACTCACCAAGCGGAGTTTCTCCATGCACCAGTGCCCGGAGCCACGTTTAAAGTTTGCCGGTCCCTCTCCGTAATTCAGGGAGGTCCTGACTGCGCAGCGTTCGTGCGCACGATCCCGTTCCGGTTCACGTGCATACTCGAGCCTGCAAACCAGCTGGTGAACACCGATTTCCGATTCGATGAACTGAAGACGACCGGCAAACTGCCGTCGCCGTCCGGCGTGGCCATGGCAGTGATCGAGCTGTGCCGGCAGGAAGGCAGCACCGTCGAGGACATCGGTCGTGCGGTACGCGCAGATCCCGCCCTGTCCGGTCGCCTGATCAAATTCACCAACGCCGCGCTGCATGGTGCGCGCCGTCCGGTGGTATCGGTGCCGGACGCCATACGCATGATCGGCATCTCCACCGTGCGCCATCTGGTGCTCGGCTTCTCGCTGCTCGGACAGTACCGCGACGGCGTGTGCGAAACATTCGACTATCAGGCTTTCTGGTCGCGCGCTCTGGCCATGGCGATTGCGGCGGATGCGCTGGCGCAGATCGTGAAGTGCGCGTCTCCGGAAGAGACCTTCAGCTGCGGGCTGCTGGCCACTGTTGGCCGCCTGGGATTGGCCACGCTCTATCCGAAGGAAACGGGCGAATTGCTGTCGCTGCGGCCGTCGCCCGACGCGCAGCAGATGGTGGCGCTGGAGCGCGAGCGTTTCGCCATCGATCACAACGAATTGTCGGCGGCGATGCTCGAGGAGTGGGGCCTTCCGCGCGTGTTCATCGAGGCGGTGTTCCAGCACGAGAATGCGAGCGAGGCGACATTGATCGAGGGCTCGCGCGAGCGACTGTTGTGCGAGCTGCTCGGCCTGGCAGCCCGGCTGGCCGATTTTTGCGTGGCCGACGCTGCGCAGCGCAGCGGGTCCATCCCCGTCCTGATGCTTGCCGCCGCCAAGCTCGGTATCGAAGAGCCGGCCCTGGTCGCGCTGAGTGCCCAGTTGGTGAGTGCGTGGAAGGAATGGGGCAGGATCCTGGAAGTGCCCACGCGTGAGGTGCCTCCCCTGCAGCAGGTGATCGCGGAAGCGGCCGAGCCGTCCATCCCGGCTGGTGTCGCCGCCACGGCGCAGGATGCGATCACCATCCTTGCCGTCGACGACGATCGGCCGACGTTGCAGGTGCTCGAATACCTGCTGCGCGGACTCGGCTACAAGGTTCTCACCGCACATGACGGCAAGTCGGCCCTGGCGCAGGCGGTGAGCGGGCGCCCCCAGATCATCGTTTCCGACTGGATCATGCCGGGACTCGACGGCATTGCCTTGTGCAAGGCATTGCGGCAAAGCGAGGAAGGCCGGCAGATCTATTTCATCGTGCTGTCCGCGTTGGAGCAGGAAGAGCAGCTGGTCGAGGCGTTCGAAGCCGGGGTGGATGACTACATCACCAAGCCGTTCCCGCCGCGCGTGCTGGCCGCGCGCCTGCGCGCCGGCCTGCGTGTGGTGCGCCTGCAGGAAGAATCGCTGCACGACAACGAGAACATGCGCCGTTTCGCTGCCGAGCTCGCG
>JAHCKU010000116.1 GCA_026125625.1 Burkholderiales bacterium
GCGCGCCAGATCGGGCGCGGTGTCGAGCAGCGTGCCGTCCAGATCGAACAGCACGGCGTTGATGGATGTCGTCTGTGCAGCGCTCACGATGGGGCACGCGCGTGCAGGATGTAGTTCACATCCGTGTCCGCACCAAGCGCGTAGACCTTGGTGAGCGGGTTGTAGGTCATGCCCACCAGCGCGTCCACGCTCAAACGTGCCCGCCGGCACATGGCAGCCAGCTCCGAAGGCTTGATCAGCCTGGCGTACTCGTGCGTCCCGCGTGGCAGCAGGCGCAGCACGTACTCGGCACCGACGA
The DNA here is from genome assembly GCA_026125625.1 of Burkholderiales bacterium. Lineage (GTDB taxonomy): Bacteria > Pseudomonadota > Gammaproteobacteria > Burkholderiales > SHXO01 > SHXO01. The sequence goes on from JAHCKU010000116.1 coordinate 299, forward strand.
TCGCGAACAGGAAGGACTTCGGGTTGCGGTTGATGGTGGCGAAGAACGCGTGGCCGCCCGGTTTGAGCAGCCGGGCGCAAGCCTCCACCTGGCTGGCCGGATCGGGCACGTGCTCGAGCACTTCCATGCAGGTGACCACGTCGTACTGCCCGGGCTGCTCCTGCGCCAGTGCCTCCACCGCGACTTTGCGGTACTCCACCTGATTGCCGCTTTCCAGCAGATGCAGCTGCGCGACCTTCAACGCCTTGTCGGACAGGTCGATGCCGGTGACCTGCGCACCGGCCTGAGCCATCGCCTCGGACAGGATGCCGCCGCCGCAGCCCACGTCGAGCACGCGTTGCCCGGCCAGCGTCGCGTGCTGATCGATCCACTTCAGGCGTAGCGGATTGATCTCGTGCAGCGGCCTGAACTCGCTGTTGGGATCCCACCAGCGATGGGCGAGCTGACTGAACTTCTGCAGCTCCTGCGGATCGGCGTTGAGGTGTTCGCTCATGCTTGTGCGGCCAGTCGCTGCTGCCAGAAGGCGGCCTTGGCAGCCAGTTCGGTTTCGTCCAGGGTGGTGAAGCGCCGGTTGTCGAGCAGATGCCGGCCGGCAACCCATACGTCGCTCACGTTCTCGCGCCCGACAGCATAGACGAGATGCGAGATCGGGTGATAGCGCGGAGCCAGCTCGCAGGCATCGAGGTTCACCGCAGTCAGATCGGCGTACTTGCCCGGCGTGATGGAACCGATCGCATGCTCGAGTCCCAGTGCGCGTGCCCCGCCGAGCGTGCACAAATGCAGGGCCTGCTCCGCCGGCACCGTGGTCGGCTGGCCGGTGCTGCCTTTGGCCAGCAGCGCTGCGGTGCGCGCCTCCTGCAGGATATCCAGGCGGTTGTTGCTGGCGGCACTGTCGGTGCCCAACGCCACGTTCACGCCGGCAGCAAGCAGCGCCGACAAGGGGGCGATGCCGCTGCCCAGCTTGAGATTGGAACTGGGGCAGTGTGCGACGTGGCTGCCGCAGGCGCGCAGCAGCTCGATCTCGTCCGCCTCCAGGTGCACCGCATGCACCGCGATCAGTCCCGGACCGACCACACCCAGCCGTTGCATGCGCTGCAGCGGGCGCATGCCGAAACGCTGCATGCTTTCGCGAATCTCGTCCAGGGTTTCGTGCAGGTGCAGGTGAATCGGCACCTGCAGCTCTTCGGCGTAAGTGACGATGCGCTCGAACGTGGTGTTCTGCACCGTGTACGGCGCGTGCGGTGCCATGCAGAAGGACAGCAGGCTCTCATGCTTGAATGCATCGCGCATCGCCAGGCCTTTGTGCAGATAGTCCTGTGCGTCGCTCGCGTAAGCGGTGGGAATTTCGATGCAGATCATCCCCAGTGCCGCGCGCATGCCCACGCTCAGCGCCGCCCGTCCTGCTTCCTCGGGGAAGAAGTACATGTCGTTGAAGCAGGTGATACCGCCGCGGATCATCTCGGCGCAGGCGAGCAGGGTGCCGTCGCGCACCATCTGCGTGCTGACGTGCTGTGCTTCCGCCGGCCAGATGTGCCGGTTGAGCCACTCCATCAGCGGGAGGTCGTCTGCCAGCCCGCGCATGAGCGCCATGGCCGCGTGCGTGTGCACGTTGACCAGACCGGGCAGCACCACGTGTGTGGGCAGACGTACATATTCGCGCGCGGCATAGCGTGCGCGGGCAGTTTCGATCGGCAGCAGGTCCAGTATGCGGCCGGCCTCGACCACCACGGCATGCTCGTCCAGCACGAGGCCTGGCCGGTCGACCGGCACCACGTGCCGCGCTTCCACGCACAGATCGACGGTGAGCGTAGTGTCCATGCAACAAAAAGCCCTGCTCGGGCAGGGCTTCATGTACTCCTCGAGTTGGCCTTGCCTGACTACTCCTGGTGTTGGCCCGTGACGGTGATCTCGACCCGGCGGTCGGGCTGCAGGCAGTCGATCAGCTTCTGCTTGCGCAGACCCTGGCAGACTTCCGGGTCGGTGGACGGTTCGAACTCGCCGCGTCCCTCGGTGGTGATGCGGCTCGCTTCGATACCCTCGTTGACCAGATAATCCTTGACTGCGTTGGCGCGGCGCAACGACAGCTGCTCGTTGTAGGCCTCCGTGCCGATGCGATCGGCATGACCCACCACCAGAATCCGGTCGTAGTCGACGTCCTTCAGGCCGGTGATCAGATTGTCCAGCCGCTCGCGATCGCGCGAGCGGATGCGCGAGCGGTCGAAGTCGAACAGCGCCTCGGCCTCCAGGGTGATGGTCACGGGCAGGATGATCGGCTCCGGCTCGGCCGGTGCGGGCTCGGCCTGCGCCACCTCGGGTTCAGCGGCTTCGGCCACGGCAGGCTCGGGTTCCGGTGCCGCTTCCGGCTCTTCCATCGGGGTCGGCTCGGCCGCAGGTTCGGGTGCTTCGGCCACAGGCTCGGGCGCCTCAGCCTCGGCCACGGGTTCCTCCGGGAAATCCGTGGGCTCGCTGGTCAGGTCCGAAGGGGCGGCTGCTTCCTCTTCTTCGAAGGGTTCCGCCTCACTCACCGCGTCGTCGTCCTGGGCCAGATCGTCGTCCTGGGCCAGGCCCGAATCGTCCTCGGTGAACTGATCATCCTCGACGATGTCGTCGTCCTGGGCCAGACCCGAATCGTCCTCGCTGAGCTGGTCATTCTCAATGATGTCATCGTCCTGGGCCAGGCCCGAAGCGTCCTCGCTGAACTGGTCATCCTCGACGATGTCGTCGTCGAACTGATGATGCTCGACAATGCCGTCGTCCTGCGCTACGCCTTCCTCTTCGTCGTAATACATGACCGGATCGCCCATGCTGTCGTCCTCGGGCTCGGCCGGGAAAGAGTCGGGGGCGGGGACCGCGAGCAGATCGGGATCGTCTCCCTCAGGCTGGAAATCCTGCTCTTCCACCGCGCCGGCCGCCCCCGCTGCCTGCGCTTCCTCTTCGGCGGCAGGTGGTTCCGCGTACTGCATGGGCTCGTACTCGGTGACCGGTGCGGGTTCCTCGGCCGGCGTGTCGGCAGGCGTGGCTGCAGCAGCAGGCTCCTCCTCCACTGGCGCCGGAGGTTCCGCGGCGCGCGCCACGGGCGTAGCAAACAGCTCGGGATGACAGACCACGGTGGCGCTTTCATAGGTCCATGTGCCGGTCTTCACGCACTCGCCGGTCACGCCGGTGCGTACGTTCATGCCTGAGCTGTCGTAGGCATAGGCGCCGCGCTCGGGGGCGTTGCTCGGATCGAGCTGCCCGATCGGAGCGCCGGCTGCCGCTGCGACCGGAGTGTCCGCCGCGCTGGCGGAAGCTGCGGCAGCGCCGGTGGCAGCCGCCGGGGCTGCACTGGCCGACGACGTACTGGAAGTTTCGTCAGCAGCAGATGAAGCCGCAGCCGCGGTCGGCTCAGGCGCCGAACGGCCGGTGGCAGAAGGGGAGGCAAACACATCCGGATGGCACTCGAGCGTCGCGCCATCCGGAGTCCAGGTGCCGGTGGTCACGCATTCGCCCGTTACGCCTGTGCGTACCACCGTCTGACCGGCGTGATAGGCATAGGCACCCCGTGCCGGGGCGGTGGCAGGGTCGAGCTTCGCCGCCACCGGACGCTCGTGCGCGAGCGCCTGATTCACCAGCAGCGGCAGCGATGGCAGAAGGGCCGTGAGCACGCTGACTTGAGTCATCGTTTTCTTGAGACGGAAATGCATGGATTGCTCCTCTAGCACACACCTGATGTTATGGAGCGCACCGGTTCGGGCGCGACCCCCTGTTGCCTCGCTTGAGTCAGCGAATATCGATACGCGGCCTGCTCGGGCAACGATCCTCGTTCAAGTTCTGGCGGTTTGCGGCCTGGTCGGGCGTTGCATTCGCCGCGCGCCCATGCTTTGCATACTGATCCAGTCCCATCCACAAGCGTCTCGCGGCACCCGGTGCGCCATCGCTTCGCGGAAATTCTAGCGGCAATGGTACACGCGATCCAGCCTCTCGAATCCCTTCTGCATGTTGCCCGTCCACGACGTCGGCGGGCAGAGACTGTCCATGCGCAGCGAACTTCTCCAGGAGGATCGCGCAACGCAGCATGCTAAAATCTCAAACTTTTTGACGACGCTTGCACGCTAGCGCCGTCGATGGTGCGCGTCGTCGTCGCGTGGCTTCGGACCACTGCCCGTCGGAGTGCGCGGTCCACTCGTTCGTTCTCGTGTAATCACATGGATCAATTCGCCAAGGAAACCCTGCCGATCAGCCTCGAAGAGGAGATGCGCCGCTCCTACCTCGACTACGCCATGAGCGTGATCGTGGGGCGGGCGCTGCCTGACGTGCGCGATGGTCTCAAGCCGGTTCACCGGCGCGTGCTGTACGCCATGCACGAAGCGAACATCCTGTGGAACCGGCCCTACGTCAAGTGCGCACGGGTGGTGGGCGAGGTGATGGGGAAATTCCATCCGCACGGCGATTCGGCCATCTACGACACGCTGGTGCGCATGGCGCAGGAATTCTCGCTGCGCTACACCCTGATCGATGGCCAGGGCAACTTCGGCTCGATCGACGGCGACAACCCGGCGGCGATGCGCTACACCGAGTGCCGGTTGCAGAAGATCGCGGGCGAGCTGCTGGCCGACATCGACGAGGAAACGGTCGATTTCGTACCCAATTACGACGGCAAGGAGCAGGAGCCGTCGGTCCTGCCGAGCAAGATTCCCAATCTGCTGATCAACGGTTCGACCGGGATCGCGGTGGGCATGGCCACCAACATTCCGCCGCACAATCTGTCCGAGGTGATCGACGCCTGCCTGGCGCTGCTCGAGCGGCCGGAGACGACCATCGACGAGCTGATGACGCTCATCCCGGCGCCGGACTTTCCGACCTACGGAATCATCTATGGCCTGGAGGGCGTGCGCGAGGGCTATCGCACCGGCCGCGGGCGGGTGGTGATGCGCGCCCGTACGCACGTCGAAGAACTGGACAAGGGCAACCGTTCGGCCCTGATCATCGACGAGCTGCCCTATCAGGTGAACAAGGCCAACCTGCTGGTGCGCATCGGCGAGCTGGTGCGCGAGAAGAGGCTGGAGGGCATCTCCGAGATCCGCGACGAGTCGGACAAGTCCGGCATGCGCGTGGTGATCGAGCTGAAGCGCGGTGAAGTGCCGGAAGTGATTCTGAACAATCTGTACAAAGACACGCAGATGCAGGACACCTTCGGCATGAACATGGTGGCCCTGGTCGACGGGCAGCCGCGCGTGCTCAATCTGAAGGCGCTGCTCGAGGCGTTTCTGCGCCACCGGCGTGAAGTGGTCACGCGCCGCACCGTGTACCAGCTGCGCCAGGCGCGCAACCGCGCTCACATCCTCGAGGGCCTGGCGGTGGCCCTGTCCAACGTGGACGAGATCATCGCGCTGATCAAGGCTTCGCCCTCGCCGGCCGAGGCGCGCGCGGCGCTGCTGGCGCGCCCGTGGCGCTCCATCCTGGTCAGCGAGATGCTCGCGCGTTCCGGCACGGAGCAGACGCGTCCCGAGGGCCTGCTGCGCGAGGCAGGTCTGCAACCGGATGGCGTCTATCGTCTGTCCGAGACACAGGCACAGCGCATCCTCGAGATGCAGCTGCAACGCCTGACCGCGCTCGAGCGCGACAAGATCCTGGAGGAGTATCGCGAGGTGATGGCGCGCATCACCGATCTGCTCGACATCCTGGCACGTCCCGAGCGCATCACCGCCATCATCACGGGCGAGTTGAGCGCCATCCGCGAGCAGTTCGGCGACAAGCGTCGCAGCGAGATTCAGGTCAATGCGCAAGACCTCAATCTGGAGGACCTCATCGCCCCGGCCGACGTGGTGGTGACCCTTTCCCACGCCGGCTACGTGAAATCCCAACCGCTGGGCGAGTACCGCGCGCAGAAGCGCGGCGGGCGCGGCAAGCTGGCGACGGCCACGCGCGAGGACGATTTCATCGAGCACCTGTTCGTGGCGCACACGCACGACTACATCCTGTGCTTCTCCAGCCGTGGCCGGGTGTACTGGATCAAGGTGTATGAAGCGCCGCAGGGCGGGCGCCAGAGCCGCGGCAAGCCGATCAACAATCTGGTGCCGTTGGCCGACGGCGAGAAGATCACCGCAGTGCTGCCGGTCAAGACCTTCGACGACGCGCACTACGTGTTCATGGCCACCTGCAACGGCACGGTGAAGAAGACACCGTTGACGGATTTCTCGCGCCCGCGGCCCAGTGGCATCATCGCGGTGAGCCTGGACGAGGGCGATCGGCTGGTCGGGGTGGCCGTCACCGATGGCCATCACGACGTCATGCTGTTTTCGGATGCCGGCAAGGCGGTGCGCTTCTCCGAACAGGACGTGCGCCCGATGGGGCGCGAGGCGCACGGCGTGCGCGGCATGAGCCTGGGGCCGGATCAGCAGGTGATCTCGCTGGTGGTATGCGACGACGAAAGCAAGCCGGTGCTGATCGCCACCGAGAACGGTTTCGGCAAGCGCACGCCGGTGAGCGAGTTCACCCGGCACGGCCGCGGCACGCAGGGCATGATCGCGATCCAGACCACCGCGCGCAACGGCAGGGTGGTGGCAGCGCGGCTGGTGCTGCCTCAGGACGAGGTGATGCTGATCACCACCGGCGGGGTGCTGATCCGCACGCGCGTGTCGGAGATCAGGGAGATGGGACGGGCCACGCAGGGGGTGACCCTGATCGGATTGGGTATCGACGAGAAGCTCGCCGGCCTCGAGCGGGTGATCGAATCCGATGAGAACGGCAACGGCGAGAACGGCAACGGTGAAGAGACGTCGTCCATCGACGGGGAGAGCGGAGAGGCGACGGAGGAATAAGCGTTCAGGACGCGTCGCGCGGTGGAGCCACGCGCGGCGCGACGATCTGATTCGATACATCGAGTAGCAGGCGGGCACGGGTGATCATGCGGGTGTACAACTTCAGTGCAGGGCCGGCGATGCTGCCGGAGGAGGTCCTGCGCACGGCGCAGGACGAGATGCTGGACTGGCACGGCTCGGGCATGTCGGTGATGGAGATGAGCCATCGCAGCAAGGAGTTCATCGGCATCGCCGATGCAGCCGAGGCGGATCTGCGCGAGCTGCTGGCGATTCCGGCGGACTATCGGGTGCTGTTCCTGCAGGGCGGCGCCTCGTTGCAGTTCGCCATGGTGCCGCTCAATCTGCTGCGTGGCAGGGCCAGGGCAGACTACGTGCATACCGGCGAATGGGCGAAGAAGGCGATCGCGGAAGCGAGGAAGTTCTGCGAAGTGAACGTTGCGGCCAGCAGCCAGGACCGAAGCTTCACCTACGCCCCGCCGCAATCGGACTGGAAACTCTCGGCCGATGCCGCGTACGTGCACTACACCGGCAACGAGACCATCGGCGGGGTGGAGTTCCACTGGATTCCGGAAACCGGTTCGGTGCCACTGGTCTGCGACCTGTCCTCCAGCCTGCTGTCGCGTCCGCTGGATGTGAAGCGCTTCGGCCTGATCTATGCCGGGGCACAGAAGAACATCGGCCCGGCCGGGCTGACCATCGTCATCGTGCACGAGGATCTTCTGGGCCAGGTGGCCCCCGGCACGCCCTCCATGCTCGATTACAAGGTGCAGGCGGACAACGGCTCGATGTACAACACGCCGCCCACCTATGCGCTGTACATGGCCGGGCTGGTGTTCCAATGGCTCAAGCAACGCGGCGGCCTGGCGGCAATGGAGAAGACCAACATCGCCAAGTCGCAGCTGCTGTACGACCTGATCGATGCCGGCGGCTTCTACCGCAGCCCGGTCGCGCGTAGCGATCGCTCGCGCATGAACGTCCCGTTCACGCTGCCTTCCGAGGAACTGGACGAGCCTTTCCTCAAGGCGGCCAAACAGCACGGCCTGCTGCAGCTCAAGGGGCATCGCTCGGTGGGGGGCATGCGCGCTTCCATCTATAACGCCATGCCGCTCGAGGGTGTGCGCACGCTGGTGGAATTCATGCGCGAGTTCGAGCGCAAACACGGTTAGATTAGCCTGCCAGGATTTCCGGCTTTCACAACTTTCATGAACGCGATGCAACCACGGCGCCTGCGGATTTTGACCCTGAATTCGATCTCGGGTGCCGGGCTGGGCCTGCTGCCGGGCGAACGCTACGAGGTCGGCAGCCAGATCGAGGCACCGGATGCCATCCTGGTGCGTTCTCAGGATCTGCATGCCTGGCCCATTCCCGAGTCGGTATGCGCCGTCGGC
>JAHCKU010000117.1 GCA_026125625.1 Burkholderiales bacterium
TGTCCAGCAACGGCACCTTGAAATACAGGCCTGGCCGTACGATGACGTTGACCGGCTCTCCCAGCCGGAACACGATCGCGTTCTGGCGCTGGTCGACGGTGAACAGTGTCAGGCTGGCGATGACCACGATCGCCAGCAGGACGGCTGCCACCAGAGGAAGCGAGCGCGTCATGGCCGGCCCTCGCGGTCGCGATTGCGAAAGGCGTCACGCGAGCGGCTGTCGAACGTCGACGCGCTCGATGCGGACGGATCCAACGCATTGGCGCCGGCGGTTGCATCGGCGCCGGACTGAGCGCTCGTGGCATTCATCTGCAGGATCTTGTCCAGCGGCAGGAGCAGCAGGTTGTTGCCGCCCCTCTGGTCGACATAGATCTTGGTCGCATTCGCGTAGATGTTCTGCATGGTTTCCAGATACAGGCGCTCGCGCGTCACCTGCGGCGCCCGACTGTATTCGACCTGGACCTGACGGAAACGCTCAGCCTCGCCTTCTGCGTTGGCGACCACGCGCTGGCGATAGCCCTCGGCCTCCTGCATCAAGCGCGAGGCCGTCCCGCGCGCCTTGGGGATCACGTCGTTGGCATACGCCTGGCCTTCGCTGATCTGACGTTCGCGATCCTGCCCCGCCTTTACCGCATCGTCGAACGCCGCCTGCACCTGCTCGGGTGGTTGGGCCTGCTGCATGGTGACCTTGCTGATGCTGATCCCGCTCTTGTAGCGATCGAGAATCTGCTGCATCAGCGACTGAGCGTTGGCTGCGATCTGTTCGCGCCCTTCGTACAGGACGAAATCCATCCTGCTCTTACCGACGATCTCGCGCATGGCGGTCTCGGCCGCCTGCATCACCGACTCGTCCGGAGCGCGGCTGTTGAACAGGTACTCAGTGGGATCGCGCAAAATGTATTGAACGGCGAACTGCAGATCGATGATGTTCTCATCGTCCGTCAGCATCAGTGATTCCTTGAGCACCTTGTTCTTGAGATTGTTGCGATAGCCCACTTCGACGGTGCGCACCTGGCTCAGATTGACGATTTCGACCGACTCGAACGGATAGGGCAGATGCCACTGCGGCCCCGGCTGGGTGGTATGGGCGTACTTGCCGAAGCGCAGGACAACCCCGCGCTGGCTGGCATCGACGATATAGAACCCGCTGGCGAGCCAGACGATGAACACGAGTGCGACCAGTACTAGCGCACCGCCACGGAATTGGCGTGTGCCGGGCCCACCTCCGCCGTCGCGCCCCATCCTGCCGCCGCCGCCCATGCCGGGCAGCTTCTGGCGAAAGCGCTTCCAGAGTTCGTCCAGATCGGGTGGGCCGTCGTTGCCGCGACGCCCCCATTGCGGATCGTTCAACGCCATTTCGTGTGCTTGATGAATTCGGATGAATCGCGCTCAGGCGACCGCGCGATCTTCTATGGAGCCGCGGGAGACTGCACCGGATCGAAACTCGTCAACGGCCTGCCGGATCAGATCGACGCCTGCACCAGTCTTGGCGCTCACCCGAAGCCGCGCGATTTTAGCATACTCGTCCCGCTCCAGCCCCACTGGCAAGCCAGTCAGATCGGCCTTGTTGAGAATTACGATCTGCGGCACCTGACCCGCGCCGATTTCCTGCAATACCCGGTTCACCTCATTGATCTGGTCTTCCATTTCGTTGCTGGAGCCATCCACCACGTGCAGCAGCAACTCCGCCTGCACCGTCTCTTCCAGCGTGGCACGAAACGCGGCTACCAGAGTCGTAGGCAGGTCATGGATGAATCCCACGGTGTCCGACAGGACCACCTCCGCGCCGCTCGGAACGACCAGCTTGCGGGTGGTGGTATCGAGCGTGGCGAAGAGCTGGTCGGCTGCATACGCATCGGCTCTGGTGAGGGCATTGAACAGGGTCGACTTGCCGGCGTTGGTATAGCCCACCAGGGCGACCGAGAATACCCGTGCCTTACGCCGCGCCCGCCGCTGAACGTCGCGCTGGCGGCGCACGGCGGCCAGCTTCTCCTTCAGCAGCTTGACGCGCTTTGCGAGCAAGCGGCGGTCCGTTTCCAGCTGGGTCTCACCGGGCCCGCGCAAGCCGATGCCACCACGCTGGCGCTCCAGGTGGGTCCAGCCACGCACCAGGCGGGTAGCCAGATGTTCCAGTTGCGCGAGTTCGACCTGCAGCTTGCCCTCATGGCTGCGCGCGCGCTGCGCAAAAATGTCGAGGATGAGGCTGACCCGATCGATCACGCGACACTGCAGCGCCTTTTCCAGATTGCGTTCCTGGGCCGGGGACAGCTCATGGTCGAAGATGACCAGCTTCGCACCTTCGGCAATGGCAATCTCGCCGATCTCGGCGACTTTCCCGCGACCGGCGAAGGTGGCGGGATCGGGCCGTTGCCGTTTGCCGTGCACGGCAGCCACCACGACCAGGCCCGCGCTGTCGGCCAGTTCGTGCAATTCAGCAACCTTCGCCGGATGGTCGGCATCACCGAAATCCAGACTGACCAGGACAGCCCGTTCGCTACCCTGGATACGTTCAAACATGCGATAAGAAGTCGAAAGCAGGCCCTGCGCATAGACGCTGGGCCGTGATCGGAGTCCGTCCGGACAGGTATCCCATCTCCGGAACGGAAGCAGCTCGTGTCCTGCTAATTATCAGAGGAGTGGTCGACGGAAAGGTTCACGGCGCGCGCAGGCACCACCGTGGAAATGGCATGCTTGTAGACCATCTGCGTGACAGTATTCTTCAGCAACACGACGTATTGATCGAAGGACTCGATCTGTCCCTGGAGTTTGATGCCGTTGACGAGGTAAATGGACACAGGGACGTGCTCTTTGCGCAAGGCGTTCAAGAACGGGTCTTGTAGCAATTGTCCTTTTGCGCTCATGGTTTACCTCTTTTGTTATATCCTGGTGAATTACTCTACTTGATTTCCTACAGCCCGGCTACCCCGGCCGCGCGCTATTTGCGTTTCGCATAAGGATTGTGCCCCATGCGGAACTGCAAGCGCAGCGGCGTTCCCCGCAATTGGAAGGTTTCGGCGAATACCCGCTCCAGATAACGGCGATAGCTGTCCGACAGGTGATCGAGCTGCGTGCCGTGGATGACGATGGTCGGTGGATTCATGCCCCCTTGGTGAGCATAGCGCAGTTTTGGGCGGAACAGCCCGCTGCGCGGAGGCGGCTGGCGGGTGGTCGCCTGGATCAGCGCCCGCGTCAACTTGGGCGTGGGCATCTTCGCCATGGCCGCGGCGTAGCATGCATCCACGGATGCCAGCAAGTCCTTGACTCCCTTACCGGTCAGCGCCGAGAGGTAATGGAAGCGCGCGAAAGAAAGGAAGGCAAGCTTGCGTTCGATCTCGCGCTTGATCATTTCGCGCCGCTCAGTGTCTGCCGCATCCCATTTGTTGACCGCCACCACCAGCGCTCGCCCGGCTTCCAGAATATGGCTGGCGATATGCGCATCCTGGTCGGCGATCTCCTGCCTGGCGTCCAGCACGAGGACGACCACGTTGGCGTCATTGATCGCCTGCAGCGTCTTGATCACCGAGAATTTTTCCACCGCTTCATCGACTTTGCCCCGGCGGCGCAGCCCGGCGGTGTCTATGAGCGTATAGGATCTGCCGTTGCGCTCGAATGGGATCTCGATGCTGTCGCGCGTGGTTCCGGGCTGGTCGAAAGCAATCACGCGCTCTTCACCCAGCAGGGCGTTGACCAAGGTGGATTTGCCGACATTGGGTCGACCCACCACGGCGATGCGCGGCCCGGACTCGCTCTGCGTGATCGACTCGTCTGGCGGAAATCCGGCCAGCACCAGCTCCATGAGCTCCTGCACGCCGCTCCCATGCGCAGCCGAGACGGCCAACGGCTCTCCCAGCCCCAGTTCGTGGAACTCGGCGTTGGCCATGCCACGTGCCATCCCCTCAGTCTTGTTCACCACCAGCCACAAGGGATGCCCTGATTTGCGCAGCTGTGCGGCAATCTCCCGGTCCTCGGGAGTGAGGCCTGCCCTGGCATCGACCAGCAGCAGCACGGCATCGGCCTCGGCCACGGCCTGCAAGGTCTGCCGCGCCATCTCATGAAAGATGCCCGCGCGCGCGCCCGGCTCCAGGCCGCCGGTATCCACCACCAGAAAATCACGCCCTGCGCTGTGCCCGCGACCGAAGTGACGATCGCGCGTGAGTCCAGGGATATCGGCAACCAGCGCATCACGAGAACGCGTGAGGCGATTGAACAACGTCGACTTCCCGACGTTGGGTCGACCGACCAGAGCGAGTGTCGGGATCATGTGGTGCGGGTAAGGCTTCCTTAGCGCACGGAAACGGCGAACAGGCCGCCGCCGCTGGTTTGCACCACCACTCCGGGGCCCGCGCGCAAAGGCGGTGCAACGATCGCACTGCCGTCGGTGGCTATGCGTGCGGCGAACGAGCCGTCCTCTGCGTCCAGAACATGGAGGTAGCCGTCGTAATCTCCCACTATGACGTGCTCACCGATCACGGTGGGGCCGGTCACGGCTCGATTGAGCAGCTTGTCCTGCTTCCACAACGAGGCACCGGTCTGCCGGTCGTAGGCGCTGACCACGCCGTCGGGAGCCGTCATGTAGAGCGTGGCCGAATCAATGCCGAGCCGCCCGGCGGACGAAGCATCGCGCGCCCACAGCAGCGTGCCCTTGTGCACGTCCAGGCAGGCAATACGGCCTTGATAGCCGGCAGCGCAGGCCTGCTCGCCGTCGACGATCGGCGGCGCAGCGATATCGGCGATGCGCTCGATCTCGTTGTCGCCTTTCGGTTGCGAAACCGCCGCCTCCCAAACCATCTCACCAGTGGCCACATCCAGCGCCAGTACGCGACCCCCGGGGAGACCGGCCAGGACGGTCGAGCCGACCACCTCGACGGTGGCGTCGGCGCGCAGCAGCAACGGAGGCAGAAGCACCTGGTGCTCCCATTTGCGCTCACCGGTCGCAGCATCCAGCGCGAACATGTGTCCATCCACCGTCCGCACCAGCGCGACGCCCTGCGCCACCTGCGGAGCACCCATTACCTCGCTGCTGACTTGCGCCCGCCACAGCGGCTTGCCGTCGGCACCGTACGCCAGCACCACGCCCTTGCGGCTTCCGACCAGCACGATGTCATCGCCCGCCCCCACCCCTCCGCTGAGCAACTCCCTGGTATCCACCCGCCACCGTTGCCTGCCGTTGGTGTCATCGAGCGCCGTCACTTGCCCGTCCGATGACGCTGCAAATACCGATCCGCCCGCCAGGGCTGGCTTGAGCAGGTAGCGCTTGGACCCGCCGACCGATGCACGCCACGCTACGTTCGCCGTGGCCGAGGACTGGAAGTCGGTCAGCTTGGCCGGCTTGACCGTCTGTCCGCCGCCGCACGCAGCAGTGACGAGTATTGCGGCCACCGTGCCGGCCCTTGCTGCCCAGCGCCGCAGGCAGGCTCCAGTAGATGTGCGCATCGCTTCCCCCCTAGCTGCCACCGAGCGCATCCAGCTTGGCCTGCACCACCAGGCGGTAGCTACCTTCTTCCGGGAGCTTGGCGAGCGCATCCTGGTACGCGCTGCGCGCTTCGGCGGCTTTGCCTTGCGCAAGCAGCACATCCCCGCGCAAATCGGCGTAGAGCCCGGCGAACGCAGCCGGATGCTTGGCGTCGAGCAACTGCAAGGCTTCGGCAAATTGCTCTTCGTCCAGGCGGACGGCCGCCAGACGCAGCCTCGCCACGGCTTTGGTTTCCTCGTCCTTGGCATGCTCCATCGCCCACTGCAGCTGGGCGCCGGCGCTCTTCAAGTCGCCCTGATCGAAGCTGCTCTTGGCCGCAATCAGTGCCGCCATGGCACCGTAGGCAGTGTTGGGGTACTTGTCCATGAGCGCGGTGGCCGCTTCGCGCAGCTTGGTCGCGTCATCACCGCGCGCCGCTTCCTCCAGGCCGGCATACAAGTGCGCCGCTTCCTGCACCTTGCGCGCCTGATGGGTGCGCCACGTCACGACCGATCCGGCAGCCAGCGCCGCCGCCACGATCGCCGCGATCACGACCTTCCCGTTCTCTCGCCACCAGGCCTTGAGGGCGTCTATCTTTTCCTGTTCTTCTAAATCGTACATTCGATTTCTCGCTCAATAATCGTCGCCATCCCGCACGTCATACCTATTTCGGCTTACACCGAACACGCTCGATCGCAGCAGCCAGATCCAGCGCCTCCTGCGCACCCATCTCGCGCAACGGCTTGAGCCCGACCTTGCCCGCCTCTGCTTCGCTCTGGCCGATGATCAGGGCGAAGCGCGCGGTACTGGCGTCGGCCTTGCGCATCTGCGCCTTGAAGCTGCCATCGCCGCAATGCAATACGACGGACACCCCTGCCTCGCGCATCGCCTCCGCCGCCCGCCAGGCCGCCTCTTCGGTTCCCTCGCCAGCGTGCACGACGTATACGTCCGGCGGTTCGTCCGATACTTTCGCGCCACCGGCTTCGACCAGCAAGGCCAGCAGTCGCTCCACGCCCATGGCAAAGCCGCAGGCCGGTGCCGGCTTTCCGCCGAGCTGTGCGATGAGCCCGTCGTACCGACCTCCGGCGCACACGGCGGCCTGGGCGCCGAGGCGGTCCGTGGTCCACTCGAACACGCTCAGATTGTAGTAGTCCAGCCCTCGCACCAGGCGCGGCTTGATCTCGAATTCGATGTCCACGCTGCGCAGGATGCGTTGCAGGGATTCGAAGTGACGCAGCGAATCCTCGTCCAGATCGTCGTACAGGCGCGGCGCCTGCTCGATCACGTCGCGCATCGCGGGGTTCTTGCTGTCCAGCACGCGCATCGGATTGGTATGCAGGCGCCGTCTGGCGTCATCATCCAGCTCGTCCAGGCGCGCTTCCAGGTATTTCACCAGGCGAGCGCGGTAGCGGACACGCGACTCCGTGCTCCCCAGGGTATTGATCTCCAGGCGGATGCAGTCGAGCTGCAACCGCTTCCACAACCGCGCGCACATCACCATGTGCTCGGCATCCACGTCCGGCCCCGGCAGTCCGAGCGCCTCCACGCCGATCTGGTGAAACTGACGATAGCGCCCTTTCTGCGGGCGTTCGTGGCGAAACATGGGGCCGCTGTAGAACAGCCGTTGCGGCCCCGAATAGAGAAGATTGTGCTGCAGCACCGCGCGCACGCACGAAGCCGTACCCTCGGGCCGCAGCGTGAGGCTCTCGCCGTTGAGATGATCGACGAAGGTGTACATCTCCTTCTCGACGATGTCGGTGACTTCGCCGATGGAGCGCACGAACAATTCGGTCTTCTCGACGATGGGCATGCGGATGTTGCGATAACCATAGTCGCGCAGCCACTGCCGCACCGTGTCCTCGAAGAATTCCCACAACGGCGCCTCGGCCGGGAGCACGTCGCTCATGCCCCGGATTGCCTGGATGGTGTCACTCATGCAGAAAGTGTCGAAGAAGGATCGAGCACCTCGAGCCGGACTCAGGCCGCGACGTCGGAATGGACGTCACGGCCTTGGCCGTAGCGGGTGCGAACGTATTCGGCGACGATCGCCTGGAACTCCTCGGCGATACGTGCGCCCTTCAGGGTGACCGTCCTGGTGCCGTCCACATACACCGGAGCAACCGGCGTCTCGCCCGATCCGGGCAGGCTGATCCCGATGTTGGCGTGCCGGCTTTCGCCTGGACCGTTCACCACGCACCCCATCACCGCCACGGTCATGCGCTCGACACCCGGATAGGCAGCCTTCCATTGCGGCATCTGCTGCCGCAGCCAGTTCTGGATGCTCTCGGCCAGTTCCTGGAAAGTGGTGCTGGTGGTACGGCCACACCCTGGGCAGGCCACCACCATGGGGGTGAAGGAGCGCAGACCCATGGTCTGCAGGATCTCCTGTGCCACGATCACTTCGCGCGTGCGCTCGCCACCCGGCTCCGGGGTGAGTGACACGCGGATGGTATCGCCGATGCCTTCCTGCAGCAGGACCGCCATGGCCGCGGTGGATGCGACGATGCCCTTGCTGCCCATGCCGGCCTCGGTCAGACCGAGATGCAATGCATGGTCGCTGCGAGCGGCCAGATCACGATAGACGCGGATCAGGTCCTGCACCCCGCTCACCTTGCACGAGAGCACGATGCGCTCCGACGGCAGTCCGAGCTCCTCGGCCTTCTGTGCACTTTCCAATGCCGATTGGACCAGCGCCTGGCGCATCACGCCGGGCGCATCCAGAGGCGTGCGGCTGCGGGCATTCTCATCCATCAGGCGCGCCAGCAGTTCCTGATCGAGGCTGCCCCAGTTCACACCGATACGCACCGGCTTCTCGTTCCGGCACGCGATCTCGATCATGGTGGCGAACTGCTCGTCGCGTTTGCTGCCGCGGCCGACGTTGCCCGGATTGATGCGGTACTTGGCGAGCGCTTCGGCGCAGGCCGGGTACTTGGTCAGCAGGAGATGGCCGTTGTAGTGGAAATCGCCGACCAGGGGGACGTCGCAACCGCGACGGGCGAGGAGATCGCGAATCGGCGCGAC
>JAHCKU010000118.1 GCA_026125625.1 Burkholderiales bacterium
ATCGATCTATTCCGAATGCATTGTGGTGGACGGAAAGCCGCTGTGCCCCGAGTAAACCGTTGCACCTGGATCATCGGCACATCGGCTATTGTCTGTACACGGCGACGGCCGCGGACGATGCAAGCGGCTGCAAAGTTTACCTGCATTGATGCCCCGTCGAAACCCGTAGCGAGGTGAGCACGATGTTGATGGAGACCGACCTCGCCCCAGATTGGTTCGAATCGCCGCTGGGGGTGCATCTGGCTGCCTGCGAACAGGCGTACTTCGACAGCGAAGTCGCCGACGTCTTCGGCTTCAACGCCTTTCAGATCGGTTTGACGCGCTTCGATTTCCTGCGTGCCAACCGCATGCCCCTGCGTTGTCGCATCGGCCCGCATGGCCCGGCGCAAGTGCGGGCGGAGCTCGAACAACTGCCGATCCTGGAGAGCAGCGCCGACCTCGTACTGCTGCCGCACGTCCTGGAGTTCAGCGACAATCCGCATCAGGTGCTGCGCGAGGTGGCGCGCGTGCTCATGCCAGAAGGACACGTCATCGTCTCCGGCTTCAATCCATGGAGCCTGTGGGGGGCACGGCGCTACTTCGGCAAGGATCGCGGCGAATATCCATGGCGAGGGCAATTCATCACACTGCCGCGCCTGAAGGATTGGATGGCATTGCTCGGATTCGACATATCGGCCGGCAGGATGTGCGGTTACGTGCCGCCGTTGCGGCGCGAGAAATGGCTGGAGCGCCTCGCTTTCATGGAGCACGCAGGTGACCGCTGGTGGCCGGTTGCCGGCGGGGTATATGTTCTGCATGGGATCAAGCGTGTGCAGGGCACACGCTTGATCACGCCGCGTTGGAAGGCAGACCTGGCCAAGAGCAAGCGCCTGGCTCCGGTTCCGCATCGCGTTCATGACCAGGACCGCCTGGTGGCACGCAGCCGCACTCCCCGCTCCGAGCAATGAGCGATGTCGTCGAGGTATTTACCGATGGCGCATGCAAAGGCAACCCCGGCCCCGGCGGCTGGGGCGTGCTCATGCGTGTCGGCGGTCACGTCAAGGAACTGTACGGAGGCGAGGCGGGCACCACCAACAACCGTATGGAATTGACCGCGGTGATTCGCGCGCTGCAGGCCTTGAAGCGTCCGTGCCAGGTCAGGCTGCATACCGACTCGCAGTACGTGCACAAGGGCATCAGCCTGTGGATCCACGACTGGAAGCGACGCAGCTGGCGTACCGCCGACAAGAAGCCGGTGAAGAACGTGGATTTGTGGAGACAACTGGACGAGCTGGCAGCCATGCACGACATCGAGTGGGTGTGGGTGCGTGGTCATGCGGGCCACGCCGGTAACGAGCGCGCCGATCAGCTGGCCAATCTCGGCGTGGCCCAGGTCGGGCAGGGAGCCATCTCGTAGCACCGGACATCGTCGAATCTGCACCGACAATAGCGAACAACGTCGAACAACCCGAACAAAAGCCGAATCATGCGCCAGATCGTCCTGGATACGGAAACGACCGGACTGGAAGTCACCCTTGGTCACCGCATCATCGAAATCGCCGCAGTGGAGATCGTCAATCGGCGGCTTACGCGACGCACCTTCCATCGCTACATCGATCCGCAGCGCGACATCGATCCGGGTGCGCTCGAAGTCCACGGGCTGACCCGCGAATTCCTGCAGGACAAGCCGCACTTCGGCGAGATCGCCGCCGAGTTTCTCGAGTTCGTGGACGGGGCCGAGCTGATCATCCATAACGCACCCTTCGACGTCGGCTTTCTCGACCACGAGCTGTCGCGGCTGGATCGGGGCCGCATCAACGACTATTGCCGGCCCATCACCGACACCCTGCGCATGGCGCGCGATCTGCACCCCGGCAAGCGCAACAGCCTGGACATGCTGTGCGAGCGCTACGAGGTGGACAACTCGGCGCGTACCCTGCACGGCGCGCTGCTGGATGCGGAACTGCTGGCCGAAGTCTACCTGGCCATGACGCGCGGGCAGGATGCGCTCATCATCGACCTGGTGCCCTCCCGCGCCATGGCGTCGGCTGCGGCGGTCGATCTGTACGCGCTCGACCTGCCGGTGATCACTGCCAGCGAGCAGGAGCTGGCGGCGCACGTGCGGCAGCTCGATGACATCGACAAGGCGAGCAAGGGTGCTTGTCTGTGGAAGCGGTTGGAAGCTGCCGAGCCGTCGTTGGCGCTGGCATCGTAGTTCGATGCCGCGGACCGAAATCGCGCGTTCGGCCTGGGATTGTCGATTATCGGCGACATAGATCATGCCAGGCGCGGGATGGGTGCACAGCGGTGTCCTGGCTGCATGAACCGTATCGGCGTGCAGCTGTCTTCGGTAGATCGACCGTCCGGTTTTGCCCCGAGCCTTTCGAGTCGAGAGTGTCCGGCGGCGTCGTAAGGGCAGCGGCCGATCCAGGGAAACTCTGCACAAGTATCGCGATGCGTGTTACCTCGGTATCCCCTTGCCCGTTTTTGCTACGCAGATGGAGGAGCAGTACCATGAACTACCCGACCTCGATCGCAGCTGCACTCGCACTAATGGCCATGAGTGCGCCGGCCGCGCATGCGGATGTGATCTGGAGCAAATGTGTGGAGGAGCTTTCAGGCGGAACGTTGCACAGCTTCCGCTTCGCGATCGGCAAGGATGCGCAGACTGCACAGCACAACCGGGAGCGTGTGGCGAGAGGACAGTGCGAAATCGCGCTCGAGTGCGGAAAGGGCTGGTATGCGCAGGTGGTGACCCACCTCGTCGAAGGCCGCAACCGCAGCGTCGCGGAAGGCGTGGCCTGTGGTGCGCGCAACCAGGAGGAGGCGCTCGAGCTCGCTCAGGAAGGATGCTTCGCCGCGGGCGGTGGCCCGGAGAAGGCAGCTTGCCGCACCGTGCTGCATCTGGGGCTCGATGACAATTCGTATGGGGAAGAGCTGACGGCCAGCGCTACGGAAATGACCGGTGGCGACTACGACCGCCAGGGATGTCTGGATCAATCGGGCCGCATGGGACATGCGGTGGCGCGCGGTCAGTTCTTCGAATGCTATTGACTCGACCCTTGTTCAGGCCTTTCCTGGCGTACCGGGTCAGTACACTAGGGATACTTGTACAGAGTTTCTCTAGCTTTGCGGTATATGCATGCCATCGACATCGGTCAGAATGGTGTTCAGGGTCTCGAGGTCGATCGGCTTGGTGATGTGCGTGTCGAAGCCTGCTGCATAGCTTCGCAGACGGTCCGCCTCCTCGCCCCATCCAGTGAGCGCCACCAACCGGGTGCCGGCCAGCGAGGTCTCTGCGCGCAGTTTCGCAGCCAGTTCGTAGCCGCTTACGTGCGGCATTCCGATATCGAGAAACGCCACCTGCGGAACGAAGGAGCGTACCGCCTCGAGCGCCTCACAGGCACTGTAGGCGACCCGGATCTCGTGGCCGGCGGCGGTGAGCAGGATGGCGAGACTGTCGGCGGCGTCCCGATTGTCGTCCACCACCAGTATGCGCAAAGCCTTCCCGGTGGTTATGCCTATCGACGGCCCGCCCTCGTGAGGGGTTGCCGCCGGAGCCTGGAGCGGTAAACGCACGGTGAAGGTGCTGCCACGGCCGAGGCCTTCACTATGGGCGACGACGCTCCCGCCATGCTTCTCGACCAGGCTCTTGACCAGAGACAGGCCAACGCCGAGCCCGCCTTGCGCCCGGTGCAGGGTGCGATTGACCTGCGTGAACATGGTGAAGACGTCGCCCAGAACAGAGGGCGGTATGCCCAATCCGTTGTCGACGATGCGGATGCGAGCCCAGCGCGGCTCACGATCCACGGCGAGGATGATGCGCCCGCCCTCCGGGGTGTACTTGGCAGCATTGGTGAGCAGGTTGCTCACCACTTGGCAGAGCCGGTTGATGTCCACGTTCACCCAAATCTGCTCGCTGCACAAGTCCAGCTCGAAGGTATGGCCGGCAGCATTCATCACGGGGCGGCTTGCCTCGATGGCCTGCTCCAGGACCACGTGCAGGGGTACCAGCTCTTTTCTCAGCGCGATCTTGCCGCCGGTAATGCGCGAGACGTCCAGCAGATCGTCTATGAGACGCACCATGTGCCCGAGTTGCCGCTCCATCATCACCAGTGTCCGGCTCACCGTCAGGGCATCGTCCACCTTGTGCAGGATGGTGACCCCCGAGCGCAGCGGCGCCAGCGGATTGCGCAGCTCATGCGCGAGGATGGCGAGAAATTCGTCCTTGCGACGGTCGGCCTCCTTCAGCTGCGCCTCGATGTTCTTGTAGTCGGTAACATCGATGAAGGCGCCGATCGCTCCGCGCACCGTGCCTCCGGCGCTCTTGAGCGGCGCGCAGTTGCCCAGGATGTAGCGATGCGTTCCGTCTTCGAATTTGAGGCACAGCTCCAGATTGTCGAGCTGATGCCCCTGCGCGATAGCGCGCTGCAACGGCAGCTCACTCGGCGCCAGCGCCTCGTGCGCTTCCAGTCGGTCATATGCCTTGACCGGCAACGGATGCCCGGCGCCAGGAGAAACATTGATGCCCGTCGGCAATCGCAGCAGGCGATAGGAGGCGGCATTGCCGGTAATGCGTTCGCACCTGGTGTCGTGCGCGATCCAGATGGCCGCCGGCATGCTTTGCATCAGCGCTTCCAGTTCGCCGGCCCGCTCCTGCGCCTGATGCTCGCTTTCGCGCAGCGCCAGCTCGCCCTGGCGCTGTCGGGTGATGTCACGAAACACCAGCACAGAGCCCAGTACCACGCCATGCGTGTCCTTGACCGGTGCCGCGGTGGCCTCCACCGGGTGGGTCTTGTCCTCTCTCGAGGCGAGCACGGAGTCGGCGCTCAGCTGCGCCGGCTCGCCGTCGCGGATGGCGGCCAGCACCGGATTGTCGTGCGCCTGGCGCGTCGCCTCGTGCATGACCCGGAATACTTCCGTCAGCGCCCGTCCTCTGGCCTGTTCCTCGTTCCATCCGGTGAGCTGTTGCGCGCAGCGGTTGATCATGCTCACTCTGGCCTTGGAATCGGTGGTGATCACGCCTTCACCGATGCTCAGCAAGGTCGCACGCAGAAGCTCGCGCTCGCGATAGATCTGCTGCCGTGCCTGGCGGTAACGCCATGCATATCCAGCCAGGGCGAGGATCAGGA
Source organism: Burkholderiales bacterium (assembly GCA_026125625.1). Lineage (GTDB taxonomy): Bacteria > Pseudomonadota > Gammaproteobacteria > Burkholderiales > SHXO01 > SHXO01. The sequence goes on from JAHCKU010000118.1 coordinate 5,112, forward strand.
TCAGTCCGAGCAGGGTCGCCAGCCCACCGCCCAGAAGTGCGGTGCGATAGGCGCCAAGCATCTCCTGCTCCCTGGCATTGCGCACCTCGTGCTTGGCCTGCTCGAGGGTCTGGACTTCAGTCTTGAAGGCTGCCATTTCGCCGCGCTCCCGGCTGGCCACGACGATCTCGCGGGCGGCATCCAGATTCTCGGTTCGACGCAGTGCAATGGCTTGCTCGAGCTGTCTTTGCCGCGCTGCAATGCGCTTGCGCCACCCCGGTAGCTGCTCGCTCAGCGACGGTTCCGATTCGGCGAGACGCTCCAGCTTCGGCATCTGCGCCTCGAGTTTCTTGGTGGCTTCGCGGTAGGGCAGGAGGAAGAGCTCGTCGCCGGTGATCAGGAATGCGCGCTCTGCGCTCTCGGCTTCGCTCATCAGGAGCAAGGTTTCGTCCAGAGAGCTGACCAGATCGTGAGTATCGAGCAGCCCCCGACTGGCCTCGTTCAACGCCTGCGTGTTTCTGAAGGCGATGGTGCTGCTCAGGGCGAAGACCGCGACCACGGCGACCACCGCCAGCAGAATATCCCAGCCCTGCGGCACCGCGCGTAGTGCGCGAGAGAACGGAGGCACGCGCATGTCCAAACTTCCCTAAAAGGACTCGGGCGCGCGCATACACGAGCGGGTGCTGTTTCTGCTTTTTGGCACGGAGCTGGAAAGCATGTAATTTTTTCTGGGCCCGCGAGCAGCGGAGCGCTCGGACGTGTCGCGGCGTTCATCACATTCGTGGATGCGCAAACGCTCTCGGTATATGTATGAATGAAGCAAGAGGGTGATTATGCATCTAGTACGATACCTAGGGAACACCAACGCGCGCTCGCGATGCGTGCCCTAATCGGGGCGGATGTGTGCAGTTCGCACGCATCCGCCTGCAGCACGATACTGCCCAAAGCTTCCTGGCCGTGCCTCACCTCGCCCGTGCGCGTTCCGCGGCGATGCGCAGCGATGTATCGACTTCCTGACGGAAAGTGCTCATGTCGATGGCCATGCCGTTGAGCACCGTGCTCCAGTGGCGCGAGATTGCTGCCAGCGCGACGGCTTCCTTGATCTCGTCCGGAGTCGCGCCGTAGGCCTTGGCGACCTCGGTGTGGAAGTAGACGCAATAGTTGCACGGCACCTGCGCCGAGACGGCCAGGCCGATGAGCTGCTTGACCTTCGGGCTCAACGTGGTGGTCTCGCTGACCTGAACCTGCTTGAACGACTCCCACGCACCGGGCAGGCCCGCTTCCGGGAAGACGCGGAAGAAGCCGGGGACGATACCGAGCGTGGCCTCGATGTCGCGATAGGTGGCTGCGGTGGTCCTGCTGTCCTGGGCCAGCAGGGCGCCGGGCACGACGGCAATGGCGATGGCGATGGCGAGCGAACGGATGGACATGACGATTCTCCTGGAGAAAGGGCTGTGCTAACGTGCCCTGGGAAGGGCCAAGCTTCCCCGGGCCGGTCGCAGGAGGATTCCTGCGACATGGATCGATGATGGGATGTGACCGTTGGAGTCACGATGGGAGCGAGCGTGGTAGCGACCGAGGCGGCTGCCTGCGACCAGCTTCACATTTGCCTGCTCGGTGATCTCGAGCTGCGTCGTGGCGCTGCGCCGCTGCCGCTGCCGCCGTCACGACGCACGCGGGCGCTGCTGGGCTTTCTCGTCGCCAGCGCCGGCAGGCAGTCGCGCGCGTTACTGTGCGACCTGCTGTGGGATGGCTCGGACGATCCGCGCGCCGCGCTGCGCTGGAGCCTGACCAAGTTGCGCGCGGTGGTCGACGATGCGTCGGTGCGGCGACTGGTGGCCGATCGCGAGCACGTCGGTTTCTCGGCCCGCACGTGCCGCGTCGATATCGAGCGCGTTCGCCAGCTCACCGCCGGAGATCTTGCTGCCGCACCGCTGGATGCGCTCGAAGCGGCGGCGGCATTGCTGCAGCGCGAGTTCCTCGACGGCCTCGAGCTGCCGGACTGCTATCGCTTCCACCACTGGTGCATGGCCGAGCGTGAACGCTATGGGGCGCTTCGCCGCAGCGTGCTCGTGGTGCTGATCGAGCGACTGCACCGCGAGCCGGAGCGTGCGCTGGCGCACGGACGGGCCATGGTGGCGGCCGATCCCCTGGCGGAAGCGCCGCATGCGACCCTGGTGCGGCTACTCGCTGCCTGCGGTCGCTACCCGGAGGCCGAACGCCACTACGATTGGGCGCGTGCGCTGCTCCAGCGCGAAGTGGCAATACCGCGTGGCGGGCCATTGGACGAAGCGATCCAGCGCGTCCGTCGCGAACGCTTTGCAGCCGGCAGGACTGCTGTCGGCGCATCGCCTGCGCCGCCCGAGCGTGCCCGGCCCGTGGCCGAACCGGCGAGCGAAGCAGCACCGGCAGCGCTGGTCGGCCGTGCACGCGAACGCGCTGCGATCGCCGATGTCATCGCCGGCCGCGTGCGGCCGCGCCTGTTGCTGTTCACCGGCGAGCCGGGGATCGGCAAGACGCGCCTGCTCGATCACTTCACCCACGGCGCGCAGGCGGCGGGCCGCCGCGTGATCCGCGGCCGCTGTTTCGAAGCCGAGGCGGTGCGTCCGTACGGCCTGTGGCTGGATGCGTTACGCGAAGCACCGATCGAGGGCATGGCGGGCGAGACGCTCGAGCGCGCTGCGCCGCTGCTGCGCGGACAGGTCGGCGGAGGCGGCAGCCGCGAGCAGCTGTTCGACGCCGCCGTGGCGCTGATAGGCGGGCTTGCCGCGCTGCAACCGCTGGCGCTGGTGTTCGATGACCTGCAGTGGATCGACGAGACTTCCGCCGCCCTGCTGCACTTCCTGTCACGCAGCGTCAATACCGGGGCCGCGGTGCTACTGGCCGGCGCCGCGCGAGCCGGCGAAGTCGAAGACAACCGTGCCGCCGAAAGCCTGCTGCAATCGTTGCAGCGGGAAGGCGGATTGCAGATGCTGGAGCTCGGGCCGTTGAGTGAGGCCGAAGCACACCTGCTGCTCGACGGCGCGGCGCCCGATCCGGCCGAGGCCTTGCGCCAATCGGGCGGCAATCCGCTCTACCTGATCGAGCTGGCACGCGCCGCCCGCCGCGGAGCCGATGGCAGCGGCCACAGTGTCGAGGCACTGATCGCACAGCGGCTGCATGCGCTGGAGCCGGCCTACCGCGAGCTGCTGACCTGGGCTGCGGCAATGGGCCGCGAACTGCACGTCGAACTGCTCGCCACCATTGCCGGCCTGCCGCTGCCTCAGGTGCTGACAGCGCTCGAGCGCCTGGAGCGGCGCGGGCTGATCGCCCCCAGCGGTGACGGCAGCCAGTTCGATTTTGCGCACGATCTGGTACGGCAGACG
>JAHCKU010000119.1 GCA_026125625.1 Burkholderiales bacterium
GCCCTGCGCCACGTCCCACGCGGTGAGCGTGCCGCGATGTCCGCCCGGGCCGGCAGTCATCGCCACCCTGGCGCCGACATAGGGCGTGCCGGCGATGTAGTTGGCACGCATCGCCTCGAAGTCCATGCACAGATGGTTGGTGGGGATGTAGAGCAGGCGCGTGCGCGGCGAGTAGGCCGCCGGCTGCCAGTCCTTGGCGCCGGGCGCGGCGGGACAGATGTTGCGCACATTGCGACCCTCGGCGGTCAACTTCTCGGGAATCAGCACAGGACGGCCGCTGCGCATATCGACCCGCTCGATGACGTTGGTGTATTCGAAGGCCTCTGCGCTGATCACTTCGCCGGTGGCGCGGTCCATGACGTAGAGGAAGCCGTTGCGCGAAGGATGCACGATGACCTTGCGCAGCCTGCCGTCCAGTTCCAGATCGAGCACGATGTTCTCGTTCACGCCGTCATAGTCGTGCTGGTCGTGCGGCATCCATTGATAGGCCCACACCGCCTGTCCGGTGTCCGGCCGGCGCGCGAAAATGCTGGCGGTCCACTTGTTGTCACCCTTGCGCTGGTCCGGATTCCACGGCCCAGGGTTGGACGTGCCGTAGTAGACGAGGTCGAGGTCCGGGTCGTACGACACCCAGCCCCATACGGTGCCGCCGCCGATCTTCCACAGATCCTCCGGCCAGGTGGTCACGCCCAGATCCTTGCCGCGATCCTGCTCGTAGAAAGGCTTGAACTGCGCACCGATCAGCACGTCTTCGTCCGGACCGGTGTGATAGGCGCGCCAGAGAATCTTTCCGCTGCCGGCGTCGAGCGCGGTGATCCAGCCGCGCACGCCCATCTCGCCACCGCTGTTGCCCACCAGCACCTTGCCCTTGACCACCAGCGGCGCCATGGTCATGGTCTCGCCGCGTCCGATGTCACCGAGCCTGGTCTTCCAGATCTGTGCGCCGCTGCGCGCGTCGACCGCGACGGTATGGTTGTCCAGCGTGTTGAAGAAAATTCGCCCGTCGTCGTAGGCCGCGCCGCGATTGACCACGTCGCAACAGGCCACACCCTGTGACTCCGACAGCGGTTGCGGGTCATACGTCCATTTCTTCTCGCCGCTGCGCGTCAGATCCAATGCGTGCAGCAGGTTGGGATAGGGCGTGACCACGTACATGGTGTCTCCCACCACCAGCGGCGCGGCCTCATGGCCGCGCAGCACACCGGTGGAAAACGACCATGCCAGCTGCAGCCGGCCGACGCTGTCGCGATCGATCTGCATCAGGCCACTGAAGCGCGTGAGCTGCGGGTTCTTGCCGGCCAGCGTCCACTGACCGTCGTCCTCCTGCATGGCGTTGTCCGCCTGCGCCGGCTCCAGCGCCGCGACGGCCTCGGCAGTGGGCGCCGGTGGCGGGACCGCGCTCTGTACGTCCTCGCGTGAGCATCCGGCTGCGATCAGGGAGGCCAGCAGCGTGATGACAGGCGTGAGCAAGAGCTTCAAAGCGCGCCTCCGAATTGCGCAGGATCGGATCGCAGGCCGCGCGCTGCGACCTGCGAATGCATGCGTGGCCGCTAACGCGGCACGCCGGTCTGCGTGTGCTGTCCGCCAGGCTCGGAGATGCCGATGATGGCTTCGCCCGCGGTATCGGGACCCTCCACCAGCGCCATGTCGGCCAGCGACAGGATGCCGACCAGGCGCTTGTCGCGGTTGAGCACGGGCAGTCTGCGTACCTGGATCTGCGCCATGTTCTGTGCGACCGAGTACAGGTCATCGTCCTCGTAGCAGTACTTCACCTCGGCAGTCATCACTTCGCGTATCTGCGTGCTTGGGCCCATGCCCTTTGCCACGGCACGAATGGCGATATCGCGATCGGTGACCATGCCGACCAGCCGGTCACCTTCGCGCACCGGCAGGATGCCGGCATCGAGGGTGGCCATTTCGGCCGCGGCGTCGCGTATGGACTGCTCCGGTGTGGCGATGTGCACGTCCTGCGTCATGGCTTCGCTTACTTTCATGAGTACCTCCATCCGGTAAGAGGCCATACACGCGGCAACGCCTGTGCCGGGCGGGGAATGCGCTGCGCCATGACCGGCGGCGGCCCTGCCTATAATGCCGGGCGTAAAGTCCGTTCCGGGCTTTCTGAAAACTGAGCGAGGGAGAGATGGTGTCGGGGGAAGAGGCCGGTAGCGAAGGTGCATCGCAGCGCGCGCAGCAGCCCTCGCGCTACTTCGTGCGCCCGCAGGATGTCGCCGCCTACCATCCGGCCAATCATGCCGGAACCACCAATCGCCGCCTGATCGGCAGCGAAAACGTCGGCGCGCGCAACCTGGAAGTGGTGCTGGGCGTGATCGAGCGCGGCCAGGGCGCGCTGCCGCATGCGCATCCCGGCATCGAGCAGGTGTGCTATCTGCTCGCCGGCCGCGCGCGCGTGGAAGTGGGAGGCGAATGTGGCGAGCTGGGGGCGGGCGATTGCTGCTTCCTGCCCGCCGGCGTGCCCCACGTATTCATTGCAGTGAGCGAGGAGCCGGTGCAGGTGCTGGTGATCTATTCGCCACCGTATGAGGAAAATCCCGCGCGCGTGGTGCGAAACTGAGATGAAACGACGCACCTTCCTTGCCGCAGTGACCGCTCTGGGTAGTACGCCGTGGCTGCCGGCGCAGGCTGCGGCCTACCCCATCAAGCCGATCCGGCTGGTGGTCCCGTTTGCGGCCGGCAGCGCCACCGATTCGGTCGGACGCATTCTGGCTCAGGAGCTGTCTCGCCGCCTGGGGCAGCAGGTGATGGTGGAGAACCGGCCAGGTGCGTTCGGCCAGATCGCGGCGCAAGCGGTGACGCGCAGCGCAGCCGACGGCTACACCCTGTTCATGACCACCAACACCACCCACGGCGCCAATCCGCACCTGTTCCACAGCCTGTCTTACGATCCGATCCGCGACTACGTCGCCATCGCGCGGCTGGGCACCCTGCCGTTCATGCTGGTGGTGACGCCGTCGCTGCCGGTCAAGACCACCGCCGAGCTGCTCGACTACGCACGCAAGGCGCCCGACGCGCTGTCCTACGCCCAGGCGAGCAGCGCCTCGCTGGTCGCCATGGAAACCATCAAGCACATGGCCGGGGTGTCCATCACCGGCGTGCAGTACAAGGCCAGTCCGCAGGCCATCGTCGACCTGATCGCCGGACGGGTGCAGGTGATGATGGCGGACTTCGCCACCGCCATGTCGCAGGTACGCGGCGGCAAGCTGCGCGTGCTCGCCGTCACCACCGGCCAGCGCTCGAGGCTGCTGCCGCAGATTCCCTCTATCGCCGAAACCCTGCCCGGCTTCGATATCACTTCGTGGAACGGCGTGTTCGCGCCGGCGAAGACGCCACCGGCGGTGGTATCCCGACTGGAGCGCGAGATCCTGGCCAGCCTGGCGCAGCCGGAAGTCGCCGCGCGCCTGGAGGGGATCGGTTTCGAGGTCGATGCCCAGGGCTCTGCTACCTTCCGCCGTTACGTGAACGAGCAGATCGCGCATTGGGGCCGGCTCATCCGCGCGGCCGGAATCGAACCGCAGTAAGACAAACTTCTTCACCGACAAGACCACGACATGCCCGGACCGCTGCACTCAGTACGCATCCTCGACCTCACCACGGTGGTGATGGGGCCGTTTTCCACCCAGATCCTGGCCGAGCTCGGTGCCGACGTGATCAAGATCGAACCGCACGAAGGCGACAACATGCGCCACGTCGGACCGCTGCGCAATCCGGGCATGGGACACCTGTACATCAACCTGAACCGCGGCAAACGCTGCCTGGTGCTCAATTTGAAGAAGGAGGAAGGGCACGAGGCGTTGATGCGCCTGGTGACCAGCGCCGACGTGCTGGTGTACAACGTGCGTCCCTCCGCCATGGCGCGCCTGGGGCTGTCGTATCAGGCGCTGCAGGCGGTCAATCCGCGCCTGCTGTACGTGGGTTGCTACGGCTACTCCGAACGCGGTCCTTACGCCGGGCGCGCCGCCTACGACGATCTCATCCAGGGCGCGTCCGGCCTGCCGTGGCTGATGTCAGACGATGGCAGGCAAGCGCCGCGCTACGTGCCGATCAATCTCGCCGACCGCGTCACCGGCCTGCACGTGGTGTACGCGGTGACCGCGGCGCTGTTCCATCGCGAGCGCACCGGGCAGGGGCAGGCGGTCGAGGTACCGATGCTGGAGAGCATCGCGCACCTGGTGCTCGGTGATCATCTGGCGGGTCTGTCGTGGGATCCGGCGATCGGTCCGACCGGCTATGCACGGCTCCTGCATCGGCGGCCGTATGCCACGCGCGACGGCCATCTGTGCGTGCTGGTTTACAACGACAAGCAGTGGAAGAGCTTCCTGGAAGCGATCGGCCGCACCGAGCTGTGGGACGACCCGCGCTTCAACGATCACGGCCGGCGCGCGCGCCACATCGACGAGGTGTACGAGATTCTGTCGCAGATCATGCGCACGCGCACCAGTGCGGAGTGGATGGAGCTGCTGGCGCGCGCCGACATTCCTTTCGCGCGCATGAATTCGGCCGAGGACGTGGTCGCCGATCCGCACCTGAACCAGAGCGGCTTCTTCGTGCCCGAGACGCATCCGAGCGAAGGCCGGCTGCGTGCCATGCGCACGCCCAGCGACTGGTCGGTCTCGCAACCGGACATGCCCACGCCCGCCCCCCGGCTGGGCCAGCACTCGCGCGAGGTGTTGCGCGAAGCCGGTTACTCGGACGCGCAGATCGACGCACTCGCCGCGCGCGGCATCACGCTGCTGGACGAGTGACGTTCATGGCCTCATCAGTGTCTCACCCTCGATAGAATCGCATGGGTCACGCACGTGATGTTTTTTGAACACCCCTGACTTCATCAACGACCACGAATCGACATGGACCATCACAATCTTTTCGAGCAACTGCGCAAGTTCGACACTCCCACCATCTGCAATGCGCTGGAGATCGCTACCGGCGGGCGTATGACCAGTGGCTTCACCCGCCAGCGCCTGATCGCCTCCGCGCCCAAGCTGCCGCCCATCGTCGGCTATGCGCGTACCGTGGCCGTGCGCTGCTCGGTGCCGTTCGATCCTGCCGGCCGCAAGGAACGCCTGCTCGGCTATTACGACTATCTCTCGCAGGGGCCGCGCCCCACCATCGCCGTGGTGCAGGACGTCGACAGCCAGCCCGGCCTGGGGGCTTTCTGGGGAGAGGTGAACACCACCGTGCACTACGGGCTCGGCTGCATTGGTGCGGTGACCAATGGCTCGATGCGCGACCTGGACATGATGCATCCGCAGTTCCAGTGCCTGGCCGCGACCTTGAGCCCGAGTCACGCCTACATCCAGGTGCTGGAGTTCGGCAGGCAGGTGGACGTGCTGGGGATGGTGGTGGCCGACGGCGACATCGTGCACGCGGACTACCACGGCGCCGTAGTGATTCCCGTGCAGGCCCTGGAGAAGCTGCCGGCGGCCATCGACCTCATGGCGCGCAAGGAGAAGGTCATTCTCGATGCGGCGCGCCAGCCCGGCTTCGACGCGCACAAGATGCGCGCGGCCATGGCCGCTTCGGAGCAGGTCAAGTAGGCGGCCCGGATCATGGCCGAGCACTTCGACCTGGTATTGCGCAACGCCGTCATCGTCGACGGCACCGGCGCGCCGCGCTTCGAAGGCGACATTGCGGTGCGCGCCTCGGTGATCGTGCGTCTCGGCCGGGTGGGGGTAGCGCGCGTGCAGCGCGAGATCGACCTGGACGGAAAGGTCGCCGCGCCGGGCTTCATCGATGCGCACACCCATGACGATCGGCTGATGCTGTCCGACCCGGACATGAGCGCGAAGGTGAGTCAGGGCGTGACCACGGTGGTGGCCGGCAACTGCGGTGTCTCGCTGGCGCCGTTTCCGGTGATGCCGGCTGTGCCGGTGACGCCTCCGCTCGATCTGCTCGATGACAGCGGCGGCTGGTTCCGCTTCCCCAGCTTCTCCGCCTATGTGAGCGAGCTCGACCGCCATCCGGCCGCGACCAATTGCGTGCTGCTGGTCGGGCACACCACCTTGCGCGTGGCGACGCTCGATGACCTCGAGCGACCGGCGCGGGCGGAGGAGATCGCGCGCATGCAGACACTGGCGCGCGAAGCGCTGGCCGCTGGTGCCGCCGGCATCTCCACCGGTCTGTACTACGAGCCGGCTGCGGCGGCGCCGACCTCCGAGGTGATCGAAGTGTGCCGTCCGCTGGCGGAGTTCGACGCGCTGTATTGCACGCACATGCGCAACGAGGCCGACCGGGTGCTGGAATCGCTGGACGAGAGCTTCCGCATCGGGCGCGAGCTGGGTGTGCCGGTGATCATCTCGCATCACAAGGTCAACGGCGTGAGCAATCACGGACGTTCGCACGAGACGCTGGCCTGCATCGAGCAGCATCGCCAGCAGCAGCCCATCGGGCTGGACTGCTATCCGTATTACGCCGCCTCCACCATCCTCAGTGCAGATCGCGCCGCGGCCGCCAGCCGTACCGTGGTGACGTGGTCGAAGGCGCTTCCACAGCACGCCGGACGTGATCTGGCCGAGCTCGCAGGCGAGATGGGTGTGCCGCAGGCGGAAGCCGTGGCGCGCCTGCTGCCGGCGGGCGCGATCTACTTTTCCATGGACGAGGCGGACGTGCAGCGCATCCTGGCGTATCCGCCCACCATGATCGGCTCGGACGGCCTGCCGCACGATGCCTTTCCGCATCCGCGGCTGTGGGCGACCTTTCCGCGAGTACTCGGCCATTACAGCCGCGAGCTGAAGCTGTTTCCGCTGGAGCAGGCGGTGCACAAGATGACCGGGCTGACGGCGCAGACCTATGGCCTGGAAGGCCGCGGCATCCTGCGCGAGGGGGCGTGGGCCGACATCACGGTGTTCGATCCGGCGCGCATCGCCGAAGCCGCCACCTTCGAGCATCCCATCGCACCGGCTCACGGCATCGAGTACGTCATGACCAACGGTGCCATGGTGTGGGAGCAAGGGCGGGCCACCGGCGCGCACCCGGGCCGGGTGTTGCGACGCACGCCCGGACGGTAGACGTTTTACCCCAGCATGAAGTTCGAGAGATGAGGATGGCAACGATGGGACTGAGCAAAGCCGAGATCGATCACTATCGCGAGCAGGGCTACGTCATTCCGCGCACGCGCCTGCCCGAGGAGGTGCTGGCGCGACTGCGTGCCTCGCTCGATCGCCTGCTGGCGGCCTACACCGATGTGGCACAGGAAGACATCGCCAATCCGCACATGCTGCCGCCCGTGCACGGATCGGACATGAATCCGTTCATGGCCGCGGCGCGGCATCCGCAGATCCTCGACATGCTGGAACAGCTGATCGGACCGGACCTGGTGCTGTGGATCACGCGCGTGCTGTGCAAGCCGGCGGCCAAGGGGCGTGAAGTGCCCTGGCATCAGGATGGCGAGTACTGGCCGATGCGGCCACTGGCGACCTGTTCGGTGTGGATCGCGCTGGACCCGGTGTCCATTGCCAACGGCTGCATGCGCTTCATTCCCGGCTCGCATCGCCAACAGGAGCTGTACCGGCATCACGTCAGCGGGCGCGACAACCTGGTGCTCAATCTCGAACTGGACCAGGATCAGTTCGACGAGGCGCGTGCGGTGAACGTGGAGCTGGAGCCGGGTCAGATGTCGCTGCACGACGTGCGTCTGATCCATGGCTCTGCCGCCAATACCAGCGGCCAACGCCGCGCGGCCCTGATCATGCGCTACATGCCGGCCACCTCGCACTACGACCGCTCGCTGGTCACGCAGCGGCGTGACAACACGCCATTCAACATCTTCCATCAGCCGCTGTGGCTGGTACGCGGCGTCGACCGCTCAGGCAGGAACGACTTCCAGCACGGACATGCCCAGTGGGAGGAGCGCTACGCGCGCGGCCTGGCCCCGGTGATGGAGAGCGAGGGCTAGAACCAGCTTCAGACGCAGTTCTCATTGGCGCGAACCAGACACTCGCCTCGGCATATGCCGATGTGCTAATATTTTTCGGCAATTTTCAAGAACAATTGAAAAGGATTTGTCGAATGTATCAGCATGCAAAAGGGGTAATTGCGCTGACAGCACTTATCGCAGTGTCGTTAGTCAGCGGCTGTGCCACGGTCACCAGAGGGGCTTCACAAACGTTGACGGTTCAGACCGCACCGGAAGGTGCCGCGTGCACGTTGGAACGCAGTGGCAAGGTCATCGGTGCCGTGAATCCTACGCCGGGGTCGGTCAAGGTCGGGAAGGGCCGGAAGGACATCGCGGTGTCCTGCGAGAAGACCGGCTATCTGAAGAGCAACGATAACCTGTCGCCGACTTTCCAGGCGATGACGGCAGGCAACATCCTGATCGGTGGATTGATCGGCGTGGCGGTGGACGCCGCCTCCGGTGCCATGAACCAGTATCCGTCGGCCCTGGATGTGACCATGATCCCCGAACGCTTCACGAGCGAGG
>JAHCKU010000012.1 GCA_026125625.1 Burkholderiales bacterium
CCCGCCGCAGCTTTGACGATCAGCTTGCCGACTTCGGTGGATCCCGTGAAAGCGACCTTGTCCACATGATCATGGGCAGCAAGCGCGGCGCCGGCGGTCTCGCCATAGCCCGCGAGAATGTTGACCACACCTTTCGGAAAACCGGCTTCCTGAATCAGCTCGCCCAGACGCAGGGCACTCAGAGGCGTCTGCTCTGCGACTTTCAACACCACCGTGCAGCCCGCTGCCAGAGCAGGAGCGAGCTTCCAGGCCGCCATCAGCAGCGGGAAGTTCCATGGAATGATCTGCCCGACCACCCCTACGGGCTCGCGCATGGTGTAGGAAAGGAACTCATTCGGTGCCGACCAGGGAATGGTGGTGCCAGTAATCTTCGTTGCCCAGCCGCCCATGTAGCGGAACATATCGACAGTCAAAGGCACGTCGGCAACGCGGGCAACCGCTACGGGCTTGCCGTTATCGAGCGACTCGAGCTCAGCGAACTCCTGCAGGTTGGCTTCGATCAGCTCGGCGAGCTTCCACAGCAAACGTCCCCGTTGCGAGCCGGTCATCCTGCTCCATGGGCCTTCGTCGAACGCGTGCCGTGCTGCCCGCACTGCACGATCGACATCTTCCTTGTCGGCTTCGGCTACTTGCGCCATCACTGCGCCGGTGGCCGGGTTGTATACGGGAAAGGTCTTGCCGGATGCAGCAGTAACCCATTGATCATCGATCAGCAGCTTGCGATCCCCTGCGAGAAATGCTGCGGTCGGTTTGCTCACTCGGTCGTCCAGTACCACTGCGTTCATCGTCTCCTCCATCCGTGGGTATCGAGACTTGCGTCAGGACTCGTTATATTTATACGAATATAACGAGTCGTCAACGACTACCTATGCGGCAACGCAGCGTTCAGGCAGTCTTGATCCAGACCGCCTTCACATTCAGATATTCCTCCATCTGCTGGAGCCCGGATTCCCGTCCGTACCCACTCATCTTGTAGCCGCCGAACGGCACGGCCGGGTCCATCGCCTGGTAGCAATTGACCCATACCGACCCTGCGCGGATGCCTTTTGCGAGTCTGTGCGCCTTGCTGACGTCCTTGGTCCAGACACCGCTGCCGAGGCCAAAGGTTGTGGCGTTGGCGCGCTGGATCACTTCGTCTATATCTTCGAACGGAATCGCCGAGATGACAGGACCAAAAATCTCCTCTTGCGCGATACGCATATCGTCGCGCACATTGGCAAAAACGGTTGGTGGCACGAAGTAGCCGCTGGCCAGCGGACCGTCGGTGATGCGGGAACCACCGGAGAGCGCTCGCGCGCCTTCCTGCTTGCCGATGCTTAGATAGCTCGTGACGCGATCGAGCTGCTGCTCCGATATCAATGGGCCGATCTGCGTGTCGGGATCAAGGCCGTTGCCGACACGCAATCCGCGACCGAACTCGGCCACCTGGCCGACGAACTCATCGTAGACGCGGCGTTCGACGAACAGGCGGGTGCCCGCGCTGCAGATCTGTCCGGAGTTGGCGAATACCGCCATGCCGGCCCCTGGCACCGCGGTTTCGAGATCGGCGTCGGAGAACACGATGTCTGGTGATTTTCCGCCCAGCTCCAGCGACACGCGCTTCAGGTTGCCGGCGGACGCCTGGATGATCTTCTGACCGGTGATGTGCGAACCGGTGAAGGCTACCTTGTCCACGTCCGGATGCGCGGCCAGCGCAGCGCCGGCAGTGTCTCCGAAGCCTGGAACGATATTGATCACGCCTTCGGGCACACCGGCTTCCAGCGCGAGCTCACCCAGGCGCAGTGGTGTCAATGGAGCTTCTTCCGCCGGTTTCAGGATGACGGTGCAGCCGGTCGCCAGGGCAGGGCCGATCTTCCAGATGGATGCACCCAGCGGTCCGTTCCAGGGAATGATGGCGCCGACCACCCCCACCGGCTCCTTCAGGGTGTAGGAGAAGATCTCGCCGGGTAACGAGTTCTCGATCGTTTCGCCGTGAAGCGCGGTAGCCATGCCGGCGTAGTAACGCAGCATGCCGAGCGCACGACGCTTGTTCGCGCGCGTGCGGCTGATCGGGGCACCCATGTCGAGCGTATCGAGCAGACTCAGCTCATCGAAGTGGCGCTCCACAAGATCTGCCAGCTTGAGCAGAATCTGCTGACGCTCATAGGGCTTGAACTTGCTCCACGGGCCATTGAATGCACGTCGAGCGGCGGTCACCGCACGATCGACGTCCACACTGTCGCCCTCGGCCACGGTAGCAAGGAGCTGTCCGGTGGCCGGGTTGCGGCTTTCGAACGTCTTGCCGGATGCGGCTTCCACCCACTGCCCGCCGATCAGCATGCGCTTCAGACGGCCATCGAGGAAGGGGACGTGCTCGGGGGAGAACTGGTCGAATCTATCCATCAGTGACCTCTTCCATGTCCTGGTTATCGAATGCTGCGCCGTAGAATGGCAATTCTTAGCGGCTCGATATATATGTGCAAATATAACGCTTAATGCAGCCTGCTGTGCGGGGCATCTAAACGGCTAGCAATAGTGGAGTTGCCGACTATTTTCGCTGTGAGGGCAGGCACAGGATTAGCGAACCGGGATCGAAGTCATCGATGTGACCAGTCGCGGCGCTGTCCCGGGACACGAAATGAATATGGATCTTCATGCCCTCACCGACGAAGATCCCTGCGTGCCGATCCGAGTAGACACCGAAGACGTCGACGTGCTCGCCGCGCAGCACGTATGGCTGCTTCGATCTGCGGAACGAGTCGGTGGTGATTGGCTGCCCCAGCGTTCGATCCACATTGATGTGCCATGCAAGCTGGCGGGGTGTCCCGCTCATCAGGAAAGGAAACGGTGCCTCCACGTCGAAGCCCTTGAGCTGAGCCATATGTCTGACGAAGGCCTCCAGTTCCCGGCAGCTGGAAACGGAACGGGGTACCGGCACGTCTTCCCATTGGTTTACTTGGGTCCATACCAGGAAGATCGCGGCATGGTCGAACGTGTGATCGACGATGAAGGTGTCCTCCGATCCGCGGATCCGACTCACGTGCGCTCGTGAGTCGAACACGGTGATCTCGCCATCCAGGCCCGCCACCGGTCCAAGTGCGTAGAGATGGGAAAGATGGGACAGACCGGCCAGCGACAGGATCGCGTCCGCCCGTCCGGTTCTGAAGATATCTCTCTGCGCACCGGTGTACTGCACCAATCCATGGCGATCCATTTTTGCAGTTCCGGTCTTCAAGTCCGCCCGAGTAGAGGGGCAGACAGCTCAAGTCCTGCGAGCCGTCAGCTCATGCGCTCCGGCCGCGTCTCCTGGATACGACTCGGCCGGCCATGCAGCAGTAGATCATAAGGCCTGAGATGCTGCTACACGCATCTGGCGCGCGTAGTTCGGATTCGAAAAGTCGTGCGTGAAGCGCTGGAGTGCAGAGAAGGGCGGTGATTTCGGCTGGCCGGCGAAACACAACGCATCCTTGAGGTAGAGGCAGTGGCATCGCGCATCACCGAAGCCGAAGTCAGCACGCCGATCCACGGCATGAGCGAATGCAAAGTACGCTCAGTCCTTGTTTTCAGTGCGTCGGTCTGCTTTGATCCTTTCGAGCTCGAACCAGCGCTCGTCAGCCACCTTCAGGATCTCTGCCAGTTCGAGCATGCTTTCGTAGCCTCTGCCGCGCCTTCTGGCTTCGGTTTCCAGCCATTCAGCCTGGTCGGCGTAGCTTGTCCAACTGTCCAGAGCACAGCTGCGTTCTTCGGCGGCCTGCTCGACGAGTTCGTCCAGTTCAGTGATGTTCTTCGCGTTCTTGATCTGTTCAATGGTGACCATGAGAAAGCTTCCTACCGTCCCGCGTTGAGTCGCGGTCCGCTGGCGTTGTTCTTGTACACATCCTTCGGCGAAAACAGAGGTCGTGCGCAAGAAACCTGCCGACTGGGTGCGAAGCAGCTCCCAGATCACTTTGCTGAACTTCATATGCAGTAAACTTAACATAATAACCATTATACGTAATTCAGCAAGGAGGCAGGCGTCGCTGCACAGGCTCCACAGCTGGGCGCCCCCTGCAGATCGACCTGCGGCGACGTCCCCCCGTTAGCACGATGAAGCGACGGCGACCCACCGCAGATGAACTCAAGACAGCCCGGCTCATCGCCGGACTATCTATCGTTCAGACGGCGCAGCTCGTCGGCGTTACCGTGCGCACCATCCGGAACTGGGAGCGCGGCAGGCATCGAGCGCCTGCGGGCCGCGCTCGAGCTCATCCGCTATGCCAGCGGCTACGCCATCCCTGATCCGGCTTTCAAGGGCTGGGTTATCCATAGCAGGCAGATCTGGACCCCTGAAAACGTGGGCTTCGACCCCCAGGCCTTGCGCTGCCTGCACCCGTACATCGATGCAGCACGGCGCTATTGGAAGCAGCAGTCAAGCGAATCTTCTGGAACTGAGTCTGAATCGATCATGCCGTAGTCATTTTATGCCTGAGAGGCTAGTGGTCGACCTCTCACGGCTCGAGGACGCAAGGCGATGGCTGATCAGGAAATCCCCAGATCAAGTCCTGCGAAGTACGGGCCGAAGACTAGCCGGGACGATGACATGTTGCGGGTCCATTACATCCTGGTGAAAGCCTTCGTCCCGGCACACCAACCGGAACCTTTTCATGATCACTATTATCAGCTGGATGAACTGCACTGCTCGCACAGCGGCGCTTCGCGGCGTTTACTGAAAATGATGGTGCCCCTGAATCGCGCCTGGTACATCCGCATGTACCAGACTGCGGACCGCTGGATTACGACCGCTCAAGCGTGCGTACTGATCGAAGTTCCGATCAATCCGGCGCGTGTGATCGGTACGCTGCGCAACCGGATCCGTATTGCCTACCTCGAGGGTTACGCCGAGGGATATCGGCACGCCAGCGTATCCGAGCCTGCACGGGCAGATCCCGTCGACAACTGACGATTGAAGCGGCACTCCCCGTGCAGGGATGTTCTTGAACGAGCCTCACGCGCGAACGATCCCTGAGGCAACGCAAGGGGGGGTTGTTCGAAGCTTCCTTAGACCGCTACCTTGAACAGAGCGGCGAAGTTCGCCGTCGTCGCCTGCGCCAATGCCTCCAGCGAGATCCCCCGCAGCTGTGCGACATACTCGGCCACGTGCCGCACATACGCCGGCTCATTGCGTTTCCCCCGGTACGGAACCGGAGCCAGGTACGGTGCGTCCGTTTCCACCAGCATGCGATCCAGCGGTATCGCTCGCGCCACTTCCTTGAGTTCGACGGCGTTCTTGAAGGTCACGATACCGGAGAACGAGATATGGAAGCCCAGGTCCAGCGCAGCCTGCGCCACTTCCAGGGTCTCGGTGAAACAGTGCATCACACCGCCAACCTGATCCGCGCGCTCCTGACGCATGATCTCGAGCGTGTCGGCAGCGGCCTGACGCGTATGAATGACCAAGGGCTTGCCGCATTCGCGGCTGGCCCGGATGTGGGTGCGAAAGCGCTCCCTCTGCCATTCCAGATCACCGCTGGCACGATAGTAGTCCAGACCGGTTTCGCCAATGGCCACTACTTTCGGTGCTGCCGCCAAACGCACCAGCTCTTGCACGCTGGGCTCACGTGCTTCTGCTTCATCCGGATGCACCCCGACACTGGCGGAGATCTGCGGATGAGATGCAGCAATCGCCTGCACCTTCGGCCATTTCTCCAGAGTGACGCTGATACATAGCGCATGGACGATGCCGTTGTCCTGCATGCGCTGCAGCACCTTATCCAGATCGTCGGCGAGATCCGGGAGGTCCAGATGGCAATGCGAGTCGACCAGCACGCATCAGCTCCGGGTAGTCGTTCTTCGACAGCCTGTCACAAGGTATGAGTCGGGCGGCCCGACTGCAGTTGCCCGCCCAGCAGTCCCTCGATACGGCGGCGTGCCTGCACGCCGCTCTCGTCTTCCTTGAATTGCACCCCGATCCCTTGAACCCGGTTCCCATGACAGCCGCTGGGCGTGACCCACACGACGCGACCGGCAACCGGCAGCTTGGCAGGGTCATCGGTCAGGCTGATGAGCATGAAGATCTCGTCCCCGAGCTTGTACGGGCGGGCGGTCGGAATGAAGATCCCTCCGCCCCGCACGTAACCCATATAGGCTGCGTAAAGGATTGATTTATCTTTGATATTCAAAGATATGGCGCCGGGTCGTGAGCTCTGGCCGGCAGCTTCCGAAGCCGTCACTGTCTTCATCCCTCCGTACCGCCCAGGGCGGCTCTGTATGCAAACAAGCAGCGCTGCGCCACCAGGCGGGCGTTCAGCGGATGCTCGAGACTGCGCACCACCTCATGCAGCTGGCGCGAGAAGCGCAGCAGGCAGAGGCGCGAGGTGCGAGCCGCCAGACGATGCAAGATCTGCGCGCAGTCCGGGTTATAGCGGACGGTACCGTGCGAGGCCAACGCCAGCAGATCGTAGGTCCAGCGTTGCAGGGATTGCACCATGGCCGGCAGTTGCTCCGGACCCAGGCGGTCGACCACGGCTACCGGATCGAAATCCTCACGCGTGAGCACTGCATCGAGCAGGCTGTCGCGTGCGCTCCAGTATCCCGTTGAATCGAGCATGAGTGCGGTCAGAGGGGCGCCTCCGGCCTGCGCCAGGGCGAGTTCCGGGCGTTGCGCGCCTTGTGCGCGCAGCCAGGCGAGACCGGCATCCAGCGGCGGCAGGGCAAAAGGCAGCGTCACACAGCGGCTGCGAACGGTCGCCGGCAGGCGTGCCGGTTTGCCGGCCACAAGCAGGAAATGGGTTTGTGGCGGAGGCTCTTCCAGGGTCTTAAGCAAGGCGCTGGCGGCGCTGGGGTTGAGCCGTTCGGCTTTTTCGATCACGACCACCTTCCTGCCACCGAGGTGGGCGCTGAAAGCCAGAAAATCCGCCAGCATGCGTACGCTGCCCACCTTTATCCAGCGGCTCGACTTTCCCTGGGCCGAAGTCTCCTCCCCGCCCCCTTCCTCCTCCTCGGCTTCGTCGGCGCTGCCCAGAACGCGCAGATCCGGGTGATTCCCGGCGGCCAGGAGCCGACATGCGTGGCAGACCCCGCATGCCTGCCCATCAGATGCCGGCTGAGCACACAGTAGCCGGTGCGCCAGCGCCATGGCGAAGGCGGTCTTGCCGGTACCATCCGGTCCGCTCAGCAGCAGCACCGGCCGCAGCTGCTCCGGCGTGGGTAGTGATTCCCATAGGGCGCGGTTCCAGGGATGAAGGGACGGCTGCGTCATGGACGCTGTGCGAGCTCGGCCAGTATCGTGACCAACTGCTGTTGCAGGGCAGCCACGGATTGGGTGGAGTCCATCACGCGGATGCGCTGTGGAAAGCGGCTCGCGCGGTCCAGGTAACCGCGACGCACGCGTTCGAAGAATGCAGCGTGCTCCTGCTCGAAGCGATCCAATGTGCGATTGGCGAGCAGACGTGTACGCGCTACGTCGATCGGAAGATCGAAATACAGGGTCAGATCCGGCTGTCTCCCCGCCTGCAGCCAGTCCTCCAGCATTGCCAGCCTGTCCATGGGGAGGCCGCGGCCGCAGCCCTGGTAGGCAAAGGTCGCATCGGTGAAGCGATCGCATAGCACCCACTGTCCGCGCGCCAGTGCCGGCTCGATGATCTGCACCAGGTGCTGCTTGCGCGCGGCGAACATGAGCAGGGCTTCGACCGCCGCCTCCACCTGCTGGCCAGGATCGAGCAGAATCTGGCGCAGACGCTCGCCCAATGGTGTCCCGCCCGGTTCACGCGTCAGGCATACACTGATGCCGTGGCTCTCCAGCTGCTCTGCGATCCAGGGGATATGCGTGCTTTTCCCTGCCCCGTCTATGCCCTCGAGTGTGATGAAACGTGCAGCGGACATAGGTTATCGACCACCCAGCTGGTAGCGCCGCACCGCGGCATTGTGCTCTTGCAAGGAAGTGGAGAAGTGTGAGGAGCCGTCTCCGCGTGCGACGAAATACAAGGCGTTGCTCGCAGCCGGCTGCATTGCAGCCTCCAGCGCGGCCTGCCCTGGCATGGAGATGGGCGTGGGGGGCAGGCCCGCGCGCGTGTAGGTGTTGTAGGGCGTATCCGTTTCCAGATCCCGCTTGCGCAGGTTACCGTCGAAGCCGCTGCCCAGCCCATAGATGACCGTGGGGTCCGTCTGCAGGCGCATGCCACGCTTGAGGCGATTGACGAATACCGCGGCCACCATGGCACGCTCGGACTCGAGGCCGGTTTCCTTCTCCACGATCGATGCCATGATGAGCGCCTGATAAGCCGAGGTGTAAGGCAGATCCGGCCGCCGTGTACTCCACAGTGCGTTCAGCTTGGACTGCATGGTCGAGTAAGCGCGTTCCAGGATACGCCAGTCGGAAGAGCCGGGGCTGAAGAAGTAGGTGTCGGGGAAGAACAATCCTTCCGGGCTGGGCGCCTTGGCGCCCAGGCGGCGCAGCACTTCGGCGTCATCGAGATTGACCGCCTCATGCGTCACCAGCGGATGCTGGGCCAGGGCGAGACGCATCTGTGAAAAGGTCCAGCCCTCGATGAAGGTGATCTGTGCCTCGATCACCTCGCCATTGGCCAGCATCTCCAGCAGCCGATATGGCGTGATGCGCTCCGGCAGGCGGTACACGCCCGCCTGAATACCCTCTGCCCGCCCGAGCAGGCGTCCCATGACCCGGAAAGACCATGGTTCCTGCAACACCCCCGTACGTACCAGTTCTCCACTGATCCAGTTCAGCGAACGTCCCTTCTGGATCAGGATCTCACGCCCCCCTTCCGCCACCGTTACCGGCGTGACGGCGAAATAGACGAGCCAGCCGGCCAGAGCGACGATCGCGAGGGTGCCGATGAGAATGCCGGCTTTGATCAGGCGCACGAGTCCGGACATGGCACAACGTCCAAAGATGGACACCGCAGGTTGGTGCACATCGCCCCGGCCGGTTGATAGGGCGCACCCGGATTGCTACGGGTACTCGAACGACGATCCGGAAGTGGGATCGTCGAGATCAAACGGGTCGAAAGGCGAGCGTCGCGTTGGTGCCGCCGAAACCGAACGAGTTCGACAGCGCGAGGCGAATCTTCATCGGCCTGGCCTGATTCGGTACGTAGTCGAGATCGCACTCCGGATCCGGGTCGGTCAGGTTGATGGTAGGCGGCGCTACCTGGTCGCGCAGGCTCAAGACCGTGAACACGGCCTCCACGCCTCCGGCTGCGCCGAGCAGATGTCCAGTCATCGATTTGGTCGAGCTCATTGCAACCTTCATTGCATGCTCGCCCAGGGTGCGTTTCACTGCCTCGGTTTCCGCTTGATCGCCAAGGGGCGTAGACGTGCCGTGGGCATTGATGTAGTCCACATCCTGAGGCGTCGCCTTGGCATCCCGCAAGGCGTTCGTCATGCAGCGGCGCGCGCCGTCCCCATCGGCGCAGGGCGCAGTCATGTGATGTGCATCCGCACTCATGCCATAGCCCACCAGCTCTGCATAGATCGGAGCACCGCGCTGGCGCGCATGCTCCATCTCCTCGAGTACCAGCACGCCGGCGCCTTCGCCCAGAACGAAGCCGTCCCGCCCCTTGTCCCAGGGACGGCTGGCACCTTGAGGATCATCGTTGCGGGTCGACAGGGCACGTGCGGCGGAGAAGCCGCCGATGGCCAGTCCGCAGACAGTCGACTCCGAACCGCCGGCGACCATCACCTCCGCATCGCCATAAGCGATCAGGCGTGCGGATTCCCCGATGCAGTGTGTGGAGGTGGTGCAGGCGGTGGTGATGGCAAGGTTCGGGCCCTTGAACCCATACATGATCGACAGGTTTCCGGAGACCATGTTGATGATCGTTCCCGGAATGAAGAACGGCGATATGCGTCGCGCCCCGCTCTCGAGCAGGCTGCGATGCGTCTCCTCGATCATCGGCAGGCCGCCGATCCCCGAACCGATGTTGACGCCTATGCGCTCGGCGTTGGCTTCCGTGACCGTTAGGCCGGAGTCGCGGATGGCCTGAACGGCAGCGGCGGTACCGTAGTGCACGAAGGTATCCAGGCGCCGCGCTTCCTTCGCCGGCAGGTACGCCGTGACGTCGAAGCCCTTGACCTCACCCGCGATCTGCGATGCGAACGGACTGGCATCGAAGCGGGTGATGCGTGTGATGCCGCTGCGGCCTGCCAGGACGTTGGACCAGGCCTCTACTACTCCGAGGCCGACCGGACTGACGATTCCCAGGCCGGTAACCGCTACTCTGCGCTTGGACAAGTGGGGAGCGCCGGAGAAGTTACTGCTTCAGATGAGCGTTGATATAGTCGATGGCTTGCTGGACCGACGTGATCTTCTCCGCTTCCTCGTCTGGAATCTCGCACTCGAATTCTTCTTCGAGGGCCATCACGAGTTCCACCGTGTCGAGGGAGTCGGCGCCGAGGTCATCGACGAAAGTGGACTCAAGCTTCACGTCCGCTTCGTTAACGCCGAGTTGTTCGGCAACGATCTTCTTGACGCGTTGTTCGATGGTTTCCATCAAGTTGCCCTTCCTGGTTATATGAAAGTTCGGGCGGCGAATGCGCCCTAGGCTACCGGCCGCTGCCCCTCGGCGGCGGGACACGGCGTGATGCTCAGAATCGATGTTATTGTCGGCAAGTGCCGAAAGCGACGGCGCATTCTACCAAAAACGCATAGCGCGAGGCGTCCGGCGCGCCCTTAGCGCATCAACAGCCCGCCGTTGACGTCCAGCGTCGCGCCGGTGATGTAACTGGCGGCGGGCCAGGCCAGAAACGCCACGCATGCAGCCACCTCCTCCGGCTTGCCGAAGCGTCCCAACGGCACCTGCTGGGCAGCCTGGATACGCTGCGCTTCAGGCAGCGCGCGCGTCATGTCGGTTTCGATGAACCCGGGGGCCACGCAGTTGACGGTCACGTTACGACTGGCGATCTCACGCGCCAGAGATTTGCTGAACCCGATCACCCCGGCCTTTGCGGCAGCATAGTTGGTCTGCCCGGCGTTGCCCATCTCGCCCGAGACCGAGGTCACGTTGATGATCCGCCCCTCGCGCGCTTTCATCATGCCGCGCACCACCAGGCGGCACAGGCGGAACACCGAAGTCAGGTTGGTCAGCAGGGTCTGCTCCCACTCCTCGTCCTTCATGCGCATGAGCAGATTGTCGCGCGTGATACCGGCATTGTTCACCAGTGCATAGACCTGTCCCAGCTCCGATTGCACGGCATCCAGAACGCTGTGAACCTGAGTCTCGTCGGTGACATTCATGACGTAGCCGCGCCCGCCTTCCGCCTGAAGAAAGGCGGTGATGGACTGGGCGCCGCTGTCGCTGGTGGCAGTGCCGGCCACGACAGCCCCCTGCCGCGCCAGCTCGAGTGCGATCGCCTGTCCGATTCCCCGGCTCGCGCCGGTTACCAGCGCCACCTTTCCTTCCAGCGGTTTCATCCTTTCCTCGCCGTCGTCACAGTCGATTTCATTGCGTTGTGGTCGCCAGTTGATGCAAGTGCGCGGCATCCTTGATCGACACTGCCTGCACCTCGGGCGCGATGCGCTTGTTCAGCGCCGTCAATACGCCACCGGGGCCGCATTCGATGAGGTGCGTGACGCCGCGTGCAGCCAGCGCACGCACGACTTCGACCCAGCGCACCGGCGCATGCATCTGGCGCACCAGGCTGTCGCGGATCACCTCAGGATCGGTGGGCGCCTGCACGTCCACGTTGTTGATCAGGACGATGCGCGGAGGCTGCAGCGGCACTGCTGCCAGGCGCACGCGCACCTGCTCGCTGGCAGGGCGCATCAGGCTGCAATGCGAGGGCGCGCTCATCGGTAGCATCAGCGCACGTTTGGCGCCCCGCGCCTTGGCGGCGGCCATCCCACGTTCCACCGCCTGGCGGTGGCCGGCGATGACTACCTGGCCAGGTGCATTGAAGTTTGCTGCATCGAGCACATCGCCTTGCGCTGCCTCGGCGCACACCGCCCGAATGATGTCGTCATCCAGGCCCAGCACGGCAGCAATGCCACCGGTACCCTCGGGAACCGCTTCCTGCATGCTGCGTGCGCGATACTGCACGAGGCGCAACGCATCGGCGAATTCCAGTGCCCCCGCCGCCACCAGGGCGCTGTATTCGCCCAGGCTGTGGCCGGCAACGGCAGCCGGCTCCTGGCCCCCACAGGCACGCCAGGCGCGCAGCAGCGCTACGCCAGCCACCAGCATCACCGGCTGAGTATTCACCGTGCGATTGAGCTCTTCCGCCGGTCCGTTGTCGACCATGCCCCACAGGTCGAGTCCCAGGACCGAGCTGGCTTCCTCGAAAGTGGCGCGCACCTGCGCAAGCTCCAGGTACGGCTGCATCATCCCCACAGACTGCGAACCCTGTCCGGGAAATACCAAGGCAAAGGCCACCTTCACCCCCACTTGACCAGACATGCGCCCCAGGTGAATCCACCGCCCACTGCCTCCAGCAGCACGTGCTGACCAGCACGGATACGGCCGGCGCGCACTGCCTCGTCCAGAGCCAGCGGAATGGAGGCGGCCGAGGTATTCGCATGGCGATCGACGGTGACCACCACGCGTTCCATTGGCACGCGCAGTTTGCGCGCGGTGGCTTCGATGATGCGCACGTTGGCCTGGTGCAGAATGAGCCAATCGATACGCTCGATCGGCATCTGCGCCGCCTGCATCACCTCTTCCGCCACCTCGGCCAGGACCTTCACCGCGAACTTGAATACCGCGCCACCCTCCATGGTGACGAACGGCTTGCCGCGCACCTCGCCGCCGCATACCTGGCCAGGGACGGCGAGAATGCCGACGTGGCGCCCGTCCGCATGCAGGCGCGTGGCGATTACGCCGGGCTGGTCGGATGGAACCAGGACGACTGCGCCGGCACCGTCTCCGAACAATACGCAGGTCGACCTGTCCGACCAATCCAGTATGCGGGAATACACTTCGGCACCAACCACCAGTGCGCATCGGCTCTGGCCGCTGCGCACATACATGTCGGCCATGGACAGGGCATATACAAAGCCGGAGCACACTGCCTGCACGTCGAAGGCCGCACCGCGGGTGACGCCGAGCTTCGCCTGCAGGATGCAGGCGGTGCTGGGAAAGATCATGTCCGGCGTGGTGGTAGCCAGCACGATCAGATCGACTTCTCCCGCGTCCTTTCCCGCGGCTTCGAGCGCCCGGCGGCACGCATGCAGCGCCAGATCGCTGGTCATCTCGCCTTCGGCGACGATGTGGCGCTCGCGGATACCGGTGCGTGTGCGAATCCACTCATCCGAGGTATCCACCCGTTGCTCGAGATCGTGGTTGGTCACCACGGCCCTGGGCAGATAGCCGCCGGTGCCGGCGATGCGTGAATACATCGTCAGCTGGCCTTCTGCATGGGCGCGCTCGGCTCGGACATCTCAGGCAGATGTGCACTGATCCGTTCCAGGATACCGCTCGCGGCTTCGTCGTAGGCGCGCTGAATCGCGACGGAAAAAGCCAGGCTGTCCGCGGATCCGTGGCTCTTGACCACGATTCCGCGCAGGCCCAGCAGACTCGCACCATTGAGCCGACGAGGATCGACCCGCTTCCTGAAGGCGTTGATCACCGGCAAGCTGATCAGACCCAGCAGCTTGGTGAACGCGCTACGATGAAATTCCTCGTGCAGATACGCGGCCAGCATGCGTGCCAGCCCCTCGGAAGACTTCAGGAAGATATTGCCGACGAAACCATCACATACCACCCCGTCGGTGGTGCCTTTGTAGATGTCGTAGCCCTCGACGTTTCCGAAGTAGTTCAGCCCGCTGCCCTTGAGCAGCTCTCCGGCCTGCTTCACCACTTCGTTGCCCTTGATGTCTTCCTCTCCGATGTTGAGCAAGCCGACCGTCGGCCGCTCCACCTTCTCGACGATGGAATACAGTGCCGATCCCATCACCGCGAACTGCAGCAGGTTCACTGCGGAGCAGTCTACGTTCGCCCCCAGGTCGAGGACGCAGCAGCGGCCGCGCATGGTGGGCACCATGGAAGCGATTGCGGGGCGTTCGACGCCGGGCTGCATCTTGAGCACGAAGCGCGAGATTGCCATCAAGGCGCCGGTGTTCCCCGCGCTCACGCACGCCTGCGCCTCGCCGGATTTCACCAGATCGATGGCCACGCGCATCGACGAACCGCGCTTGGAGCGCAGCGCCGAAGCCGGCGGCTCGTCCATTCCCACTACTTCATCAGTATGGAGGACACGTACTCGATGTCCTTCACCGATGCCCGCATCTTTCAGGCAGGAACGGATGGCGCTTTCATCGCCCGCAGAACGACCTGCGCCTGCGGTTGCTGTTGCGAGAAACCGGCTGGCCGCGGCCCACCGTAACCAGGCAGCCATGATCACCTCCCATGCAATCGAGTGCGATGGTGGTTGTCATCAGCCGCGCCTCTTGGCAGGGGCCGTCATGGATGCGCGAGCGCGGAACATCATGGTGAAACCCTGGTACGGAGGAGTTGACAGTGACCGCGACCAGATTGTCCGGCGCATCAGCGCGTCGATCTTCGCGTCATCTGGGCAACCCTTCTTGCCGCGGTAGAAACCGCTCGGGCTGCATGATGGCGCAGATACTTCTCCGATCCGGGCTCGACAGCCAGTGCCGGGGCGCTCAGCGCATCGTGTACACGACATGTTACTCGCGAAGGCGACTTTCTTGTTTTGTTGTACGGCCATGATGCTTGACTCCTGTAAAAGATCCAGCTGCCCGCCTGCAACATTCAAGGCTTTCAACTGACTCAACACCGCAAACGGAGATGATGCCTGCGTCATGTGCTCGCCAGCGTGCCGATCCTGTGAGGCGAACACGCCACCCTCGGCATGATGCGGTGCCAACGGCATGACCAAGAAGCAGTTCGTCCTCAACCAGATCCCACGTCAAGGCGAGCGACTGGAATCACGTCCTCGGACTCGCTGGAACGCGCGAATTCATCGGCGCCGGAACCAGAACGATGTCTCGCTGAGATTCGAGCCGTTGATTGGGCGCCCCAGACAACGCTGGCGCCGCCAGGCCGAGCGTCCGTCGCAATGATTCAGATGCAGGCCGGGTGGCCTTTTTGCGGTGACGTATCCCACGACCTCGTAGTCCACTGCTCCGCTGCTGCCGTCGGTTGCTCCGCCAGACGCGGAAGCGGCGCGACCTGAAAGCGCCCCCTGAGCTGCCGACCATCCGCGAACCGGTGGGTTCGATCTGACTGTTCAGACATAAACCGCGCATGGTACCGTATTTTTGTTACACTGTCAAAACCTTAACGTTAGCTTGACGGCCTGCAGTTGCGACGACTCCTTCGTTCCCATGCTCGTCCTCGCCTCCACCTCGCGCTATCGGCGTGACACTTTCACGCCTTGGTCTCGATTTTTGGTTGCGGCGCCCGACGTGGACGAGACGCCGCTGGCCGGAGAGCCTGCTACCGCCACTGCGCTGCGTCTGGCCGAAGCCAAAGCATGGGCGGTCGCTCGCAGCCACCCTGACGCGCTGGTGATCGGATCTGACCAGGTCGCAGTAGCGGACGGTGATCGCCTGGACAAACCAGGTGCGTATGATCGCGCTGTCGCACAATTGACGCGCCTGAGTGGCGGCCGGGCAACTTTTCACACCGCAGTCGCTTTGCTGCACGTCCCGTCCGGCAGGGTGCATACCCGCCTGGTATCTACCATCGACGTTCCCGCCTCACGCTCGAGCGCATCGAGAACTACCTGAAAAAAGAGCAGCCCTACGACTGTGCCGGAAGCGCAAAGTCGGAAGGCCTGGGTATCGCCCTGCTCGAGTCCATCGACGGCCCGGATCCCACTGCGTTGATCGGACTACCCTTGATTGCCGTGGTCAATGCTCGAGCTCGAGGATGTGGGTGTCTGACAGCGCCGCACTGCCGGTGCTGCATCTGATTACGCTGCTGGGGTCAGGTGATATCGACTGGGCATTGCTTGGCCCGGTGAGGCCCGTTCATGACATCGATGCCTTCCATTAGCAGAATGCCAGGAGCGCACGCCGGTTCCTGAAGTGCGCCGGGTTATGCCACGACCGCTGCCGACGGTGCTGCATCTGCGAGTTGAACCAGCACATACTTCATCGGCGCTTCCCCAGCACAACAGAGCCGGTCCGCAAGGATACCGCTGGGCCTGCTGTCCGGGCCAAGGCTGCGTTGCCATTGGCAGGCGATCCCGGTGCCGCCCTGGTGGCGTTGGCACATGAGCAAAGACGTGCGTATCCGTTGGTCGGGCCGTCGTGCATCCTGCTGGCGCTCGCTGGCATCAGGTTGAACGGGCAGCGCTTCTGCTTTCACGGTTATCTACGGTGGAACGCCGATGCGCGCATCGAGGCGATTCGGCAACTCGAGACCGTCTCCCGATTGTGTGCGCAAACGCAGTTGTTCATCGAAGCGCCCTATCGCAACGCGCGCCTGTTGGACGCTCTGCTGCTGACTTGTCAGGCAACGACCCGCCTTTGCCTCGCCACCGATCTCATGCTGCCCGGCGAGACGGTACGCACGCGTAGCATCGCGATGTGGCGCCAGGGTGCCGCTCCTGTGCTCGACCGCCGACCCACGGTGTTCCTGCTGAGCGGGTTAGGACAGGTGGTCGGAAGCGTTTGCGGCAGAATCAGCGCAAGGTGCCCATACCCAGGCGCGCGAAGGTTTCCGCAGCGGCTGCGCCGAAGCATGTTGCCGAAGCATCCGCGATGCCCTCGGAGCGATTGTGATAAACCGTTCCGCCTTGATCACTTCCCTAGCAACGTAGTCCACGCTGCCCATCGCATCGGCCAGACCGAGCTCGACGCTGCGCGCCCCGGTCCACCAGCCAGACAGATCCGGATCGTCCGCCAGGCGGTCTCCACGTCCTTCGCGTACCACCTGGATGAACTGCTTCAACAACGGATCTCGTCGGCATCGTTCTGCTGCGTACGCCTGCTCGCGCGGGTCGGTCGGAGAAAGGATCGAGAATCGCCCCATTCTCGCCGGCTGTGGTAGCCGGCGTTCGGCCAGCTTCTCCATCCGCTCCGGTGAAGCCGAAGCCATTCATGAGGACGCCGATCGATCCGACGATGCTCGCCTGGTCGACGAAGATGCGATCTCCGGCCACCGCCACGTAGTAGCCGCCGGAGGCGCAAATATCCTCCACCACCACGTACAACGGCGTCTTCGGGTGCAGTCCGCGCAGGCGGCGGATCTCCTGATTGATCTGGCCGGCCTGTACCGGGCTGCCGCCCGGCTGTTGATGCGCACGCGATCACGCCAGCGGTATTGGTGTCCTCGAAGGCGTTCTGCAGGCCGAGCGCCACGCGCTCGGCGCTGGCATCGGTACCCGGAGCGATGACGCCGTCGATGGATACCAGCGCCGTATGCCAGATCCGCTGGTACCGCCCCATCAGCCCCGCCCAGCCATCCAGTGCGATGAACAGCGCGCGAACAGATAGATGAACGTGAGCGATCTTTGAAGAGAGAATGCCCCAATGGCGCGAAGCGCCGCGCTGTTCGCCCCGGGGCGGAGCGCGCCAGCCGCTCGATGACTTCACGCTCCCAATGCGCCTCGCCGCGAAGCGGGGCGATGCCGGGTCGGTGGAGGATGATTCTTGAGAAGCGATCAGGATCAGTTGTGCAGTACACCGCGCCGTCAGTTCCTGGTTGTCTCGGTCAACTCAGGCCGCTGCACGGCCATACACCGCACTGCCCCGTCTCCGGGTGGTACGTGGCGCCATGCGTGGAGCAGATCAAGTATAACCCGCTGGAATCGAAGAACTGGCCTTCCAGCCAGTCGAGCTCTACCGGTACGTGGGCGCAGCGGTTGATGTAGCCGCGCACGATGCCGTCGAAACGCACGACGAATGCAGGAACCGTCTCCCCTGCCCGCTCCAGCATGAAGCGCACGCCGCTTCCGCCTTCGATCAGGGCCTCGGCATCGCAGATCAGGCGTTTTGTTCCAGCCATGCCATCAGTTCCTGCGACGACTCGACACATGCCAGCGGCTCGAGCGCATACAGCGCATCCCGCTCGTGCGCGCCGTAGCTCACGGCCACGGCGCTGACACCTGCGTTGCGCGCCATTTCCAGATCATGCGTGGTATCACCGATCATTAACGTCCGGTCTTTGGCGACGTTGAGCGACTCGATCAGCGTCAGCAGCATGTCCGGGTGCGGCTTGGGCAGACCTTCATCGGCGCAGCGCGAGAGGTGGAAATATCGGCCAAGGCCGGTATCCGTGAATGCACGATCCAGGCCGCGGCGGCTCTTGCCGGTTGCCACTGCGAGCAGGAAGCCGTTTGCATGCAGCGCGGCGATGCCCTCGGCAATGCCATGGAACGGCAGCACGCGGTCGTCCCCGGCGAGATAGTGGTGACGGTAGCGCTCAACCAGGCGCGGATACTCGGCGGGCGGCAGATCCGGGAGCAGATGATTCATCGCGTCCTGCAGGCCCAGGCCGATGATGTAGCGCGCTCCCCGCTCGTCCGGCGGCGGTCGCCCGATATCGAGGCAGGCGGCCTGCAGGGAGGCAACGATATGTGCGGCCGAATCCACCACCGTGCCGTCCCAGTCGAACACCAGCAGCTCAAACGTAGTGGGCATCGTCTTGGGTGCCATTTTCGTCGAGAACCGGGAGTCCTAGCAGAAAGTCGGCCAAGTCGTTGGGGAGCGGCGCACTGAGATGGACGCGGTCGGCGGTGTGCGGATGATCGAGCGCCAATTCCGCGGCGTGCAGGAACATGCGCTTCAAGCCCCGTTTCGCGAGCGACTTGTTCAGCGCGAAGTCACCATACTTGTCGTCACCGGCAATGGGGAAGCCGAGATGGGCGAGATGGACCCGGATCTGATGGGTACGGCCGGTTTTCAGCTCAGCCTGCAGCAGGGTGAAGCCGCGGTAGCGCTGCCTCAGGGTGAACAGGGTATGCGCAGGCATGCCGCCCTCCTCGACGCTTACCCGTCGCTCTCCGGCTGCGGTAACGTACTTGTGCAGCGGCAGCCTGACATTCTTCCGCTCGTCGCGCCACTCGCCGGTGACCAGCACCAGGTAGCGCTTGTGCATGTGACCGGCACGCAGCTGGGCATGCAGCGCGGTCAGCGCGCTGCGCTTCTTCGCAAGCATCAGGACACCCGAGGTTTCGCGATCGAGCCGATGTGCCAGCTCCAGAAAGCGTAGTTCCGGCCGCTCCAGGCGCAGCTGCTCGATCACGCCCAGGCTGATGCCGCTGCCGCCATGAACCGCGATACCCGCCGGCTTGTCCAGTGCCATGATCCATTCGTCCTCGACCAGCATGTGGCGCGACAGCGCCGGCGGGCGCGCGTGCGGCCGCATCGCCGGCGCTGCCGTGCGTACCGGAGGCACCCGCACACGGTCGCCGGGCAGCAGGCGGTAGCTGGCATCCACCCGCCGGCTGTTCACGCGCACTTCACCGGTGCGCAGCATGCGGTACACATGGCTTTTCGGAACCCCCTTGAGCAGGCGCACCAGAAAGTTGTCCAGGCGCTGACCGGCTTGCTCTTCGTCCACCTCCAGCGTCGATGCCGCCGCCGGGCCGGGATTTGGGCCTTTTCTTAACCCTTTCATTTTGCTTATACTATTGATTGCGTGGCGGCAAACTTCAGATGCCCACGCTGCTGCGGAGACCGAATCAACCGCGTATTGGCGGGCGGCTCCCCAGGTTCGTGACCTGAACAATCATGACGGGTTAACTTCGCTGACCTGATCCAACTAGCGATGCAGACCTGATAACGCGCTCTAGAACCAAGCCAGCCACCCATCCTGGAACATCTCCGGGATCGGCAAGGCAAACGCCCACGTTAACTGTTCGGTGAGGTTGCCATTATGACCGTTGCACTGCCCGAATAGTACCCATCCGGGGGGCGCGCCCGCGCGCCCGATGTTTGCCCTGCCCGCGGTCGGAGCGCGGGGGCAAAAAAATGAAACGCATGCTGTTCAATGCGACCCAGGCGGAAGAGCTCCGGGTCGCCATAGTCGATGGTCAAAAGCTCGTCGACCTCGATATCGAAACTGCAGGAAAAGAGCAACGCAAAGGAAACATCTACAAAGGAATCGTCACCCGCGTCGAACCCAGCCTCGAAGCCGCCTTCATCGACTACGGCAGTGAACGCCACGGCTTTCTCCCGTTCAAGGAGATCAGCCGCGCTTTCTTCCAGTCGGACGTCGATCTGGCCCGCGCGCGCATCCAGGATGCGGTGCGCGAGGGGCAGGAGCTCATCGTCCAGGTGGACAAGGACGAGCGCGGCAACAAGGGTGCGGCGCTCACCACGTTCGTCAGCCTGGCCGGCCGCTACCTGGTGCTCATGCCCAACAATCCGCGCGGCGGCGGCGTGTCGCGTCGGGTCGAAGGCGAAGAGCGCAATGAGCTGCGCGATCTGATCGCCCAGTTGGAGGTGCCGGCCGGCATGAGCATCATCGGCCGTACCGCCGGCCTGGGGCGCAATCTCGAGGAGTTGCAGTGGGATCTGAACTACCTGCTGCAGTTGTGGCGCGCGATCGAGAACGCATCCCGGCAGCAGAGCGGTGCTTTCCTGATTTATCAGGAGTCGAGCCTCGTCATCCGCGCCATCCGTGACTATTTTCATCAGGAGATCGGTGAAATCCTGATCGACACGGAGGGCATCTACGAGCAGGCGCGGCAGTTCATGGCGCACGTGATGCCGGCCAACGTCAACCGGGTCAAGCTGTACAAGGACGACGTTCCGCTGTTCTCGCGTTTCCAGATCGAGCACCAGATCGAGACTGCGTACGCGCGCCAGGTACCGCTGCCTTCCGGCGGTGCCATCGTCATCGACCACACCGAAGCGATGGTGGCCATCGACGTCAACTCCGCACGGGCCACGCGCGGGGCGGACATCGAGGAAACGGCCCTGCGCACCAACTGCGAAGCGGCCGACGAGATCGCCCGCCAGCTGCGGCTGCGTGATCTGGGTGGGTTGGGAG
>JAHCKU010000120.1 GCA_026125625.1 Burkholderiales bacterium
AGCTGTCGGCGTAAGAAGCCAATCCCCAGGGCGACCTGGGGATTCGATTGTCGGTATGACGCCCGTTCGAAAGAGCGGGCGTTTTTTTCTTATCGGGACGGAGACGAATGGGCAGACTCGACAACCTGGTGACAGTGGTGACCGGCGCCGCACGCGGCATCGGCCGTGCCATGGCGCTGCGCTATGCAGCAGAAGGCGCGACCGTGGTGGCAGCAGATCTGAACGAGGAGGGTGTGCGGGCAGTGGCGGAGGAGATGCATGCCACCGGTGCCGTCGCCGAGCCGCTGCGGGTGGACGTCGGCGATCCGGCGCAGTTGCGCGCGCTGATGGATCACGTCGCACAACGCTATGGCAGGCTCGACGTGCTGGTCAACAACGCCGGTGTGGTACGCGTGCGCCCGCTGCTGGAAATCACGCCCGAGGACTGGGACTACGTCAATCACGTGAATGCCCGCGGACTGTTCTTCGCGCTGCAGGCAGGCGCGCGCCAGATGATGAAGCAGCAGCCGCTGGCAGCGGGACGGCCGCGCGGCAAGATCATCAACATCGCCTCGATCGCCGGCCGCAGCGGTCGGCCGATGTTCGCGGCCTATGCAGCAAGCAAGGCAGCCGCCATCAGCATCACACAGTCGGCGGCATCGGGGCTCGCACCGCACGTCACGGTCAATTCCATCTGCCCGGGCGTGGTCGACACCGAGATGTGGAAGACCATCGATCGGGAATGGACCGAGTCCGATCGCCGCCCCATCGGCGCGGCGTGGCAGGATCGCATCCGCGGCATTCCGATGCAGCGGCCGCAGACACCCGACGATCTGACCGGCATGGCAGTGTTTCTCGCCAGCGCCGATTCGGACTACATCACCGGCCAGTCCTATAACGTCGACGGCGGCCTGCAGATGAACTGAGCGTGAGCGCTACACCGTCATCCGGTCGCGCAACACCACCGACTTCACCGACGTGACGATATCGTCCACCGAGGGGATGACCATGCGCTCGAGCTTGTCGTTGTAAGGCATGGGGTAGTCCTGTGCACCCAGCCGCACGATCGGCGCATCCAGCCAGTCGATCGCCTTCTCCGCCACCAGCGCGGCGACCTCGGCGCCGAAGCCCCAGCGCTTCCATCCTTCGTGCACGATCACCAGCCGGCTGGTCTTGCGCACCGAGCGGATGATGGCGTCTTCGTCCAGCGGACGCAGCGTGCGCGGATCGATGACTTCGACATCGATGCCTTCTGCTTCGAGCCGGGAGGCCGCCTGCAGCGCGACATCGACCATGGCCAGGGTCGCGATCACGGTGACGTCCTGGCCGCTGCGTCTGACAGCCGCCTTGCCGATCGGAATGGCGTATTGCTCTTCCGGCACCACACCTTTCCTGCCGACGTACAGCAGCTTGTGTTCGAGAAAGATCACCGGATTGTTCTCGCGGATCGCGCTGGTGAGCAGGCCTTTCGCCTCGTAGGGCGAGGAAGGCGCCAGCACCACCAGTCCCGGCACGTGTGTGAACCAGGCTTCCAGGCTTTGCGAATGCTGCGCGGCCAGGCGGATGCCACCGCCCTGCGGCCCGCGGATCACCAGCGGAACGGTCGGCTTGCCGCCCAGCATGAAGCGGAACTTGGCCGACTGGTTCACGATCATGTCCATCATGTGCGTGATGAAGTCGAAGATCTGTACTTCCGCCACCGGACGCATGCCGCTGATCGCCGATCCCACCGCACATGCAGCGATCGCCGCCTCGGAGATCGGCGTATCGCGCAGGCGCTGCGCACCGAACGTGTCGATCAGTCCGCGCGTGGCGGCGAAGATGCCGCCGATCCTGCCGACGTCCTCGCCCAGTACGAACACGTTCGGATCCCGCGCCATCTCCTGCGCCAGCGCCTCCTTGATCGCCTCCGCGAAGGACAACTCGCGTGCGCCGCCAAGCTTCGGCTCGGCAGGCGCGTAGTGCGGCGCATAGACGGTGCCGGCGAGATCTTCCATGGTCGGCTCGGGACTGGCCACCGCAAACGCCTTGGCTGCCGTCAGCTCCGCCTCGACGTCGGCACGTGCCCGGGCGAGCTGTTCGTCGTCGAAGCCGAACTCGCCCTTCAGCCTGCCCTCGAAGCGCGCGATGGGATCGAGCTTGAGCCAGTCGGCCACTTCTGCGTCGCCGCGATAGCGCGGCAGGTTGGCGCGCATGGAGTGGTCGCCCCAGCGGTAGGTGAGCGCCTCGATCAGGGTCGGCCCCTCGCCGCCACGGGCACGCGCCACTGCCGCCTGCACCGCTTCGTGCACGGCGAGCACGTCGTTGCCGTCGACGGTGACACCGGGCAGCGAATACGCCTCGGCACGCCTGGCGATGCGGTCGATCGACGTCGATTCCTTGATCGACGTCGACAGGCCGTACTGGTTGTTCTCGCACAGGTAGACGATGGGCAGCTTCCACAGGGATCCGAGATTGAGGCATTCGTGGAAGATGCCTTCGTTGCACGCGCCGTCGCCGAAGAAGGCGATGCCGATCGCGCCGTTGCCACGCAGCGCGTTGGCCAGCGCCGCACCGCTGCCGATGCCGATGCCGGCGCCGACGATGCCGTTGGCGCCGAGAATGTTCAGATCGAGATCGGCGATGTGCATCGATCCGCCCAGTCCCTTGCAGTAGCCGGTGACCCGGCCCATCAGCTCGGCCATCATCTTGCCGAGCGAAGCGCCCTTGGCGATGCAGTGACCATGACCGCGATGATGGCTGACCACGAAGTCGGCCTGCGTAAGCGCGGCGCACGCGCCGGCAGCCACCGCTTCCTGTCCCACGTAGCTGTGCGCCGTGCCCTTGACCAGCCCTTCCTGGAACAGGCCGGTGACGCTCTCGTCGAAGCGGCGGATGCGCAGCATGGTGCGATAGATTTCGTCCAGCGCCTTCCGGTCCATCTCTCCTCCCGCTGTCGTCATGTAGGTGATGATGTGGTGGGCCGCGTCGTGCTCAGCGACCCAGCCCCAGGCGCCTGC
This sequence comes from Burkholderiales bacterium, assembly GCA_026125625.1. GTDB lineage: Bacteria > Pseudomonadota > Gammaproteobacteria > Burkholderiales > SHXO01 > SHXO01. The sequence goes on from JAHCKU010000120.1 coordinate 2,979, forward strand.
GCGCCGCCTCGTACTCCGTGCACATGCGCGCCACCAGCGCGCGTGCCGGCAGCACCTCGTGGATGTTGCCCACACCCTGCCCCGCACCCCAGATGTCCTTCCACGCCTTCGGACCGGCCGCGCTGCCGAAGTTCATCTTGGATTTGTCGGCCACCGGCAGGTTGTCCGGGTCCAGGCCGGCCGCCGCCACGCTCGGCTTGAGATAGTTGCCATGCACGCCGGTGAAGTAAGGCGTATAGACGATATCGGTGGCGCTGCTGTCCACGAGCATCTGCTTGTAGCGGGAGTCGGCATTGGCCTCGAGGGTGGCGATGAAGCGTGTGCCGACGTAGGCGAAGTCGGCACCGATCGCTTCCGCTGCGAGCACGCCGTTACCGTCGGTGATGGCGCCGGACAGGGCGATCGGCCCGTCGAAGAACTGGCGCACTTCACGCACCAGGGCAAATGGGCTGAACGTACCGGCATGGCCGCCCGCTCCCGCACACACCAGCACCAGACCGTCGACACCGGCCTCCAGTGCCTTTTGCGCGTGCCGCACGTTGATTACGTCATGGAATACCACGCCGCCGTAGTCGTGCACGCGCTTCACCACGTCCGCGGGGGAGCGCAGGCTGGTGATGATCATGGGCACCTGGTGGCGCACGCACAGGTCCAGATCGTGATCCAGCCGGTCGTTCGACTGATGGATGATCTGGTTCACCGCAAAAGGCGCGATCTTCGCTTCGGGATGGGCTTTGCGGTGCGCGGCGAGCGCCGATTCGATGGTTGCCAGCCATTCGTCCAGCTTCTCCGCCGGCCGGGCGTTGAGCGCCGGAAACGAGCCGATCACGCCGCTCGTGCATTGGGCGATGACCAGATCGGGGTTGGATACGATGAACATCGGGGCGGCGATGACGGGCAGGGACATCTGGCTACGCAGCTTCTCGGCCAAAGACACTTCGATCTCCTCGGGATGGACGTCCTGAACGTTGCCGGCGATCGGCGGCGGCGTCAAGCGGCGGACCGTCAGGCGACGGCAATGAGACGGCGCTTCCGCCTTGGAGCGCAAGCCTGCCGCAGGCCGCGAAAAGCCTTAAAATGCGCCGCTTTTCCCGGCCTGCCCATTGCATGTCGAAGGCTGGCCCCGACTTTGTGAACCCATGAGCGATCCGTCCCTGCAAGTCCTGGCCGAACGCGTTGCGCAGCGGCGCACCTTCGCCATCATCTCCCACCCGGACGCGGGCAAGACCACGCTCACCGAGAAGCTGTTGCTGTTCGCCGGTGCGATCCAGATCGCCGGTAGCGTGAAGGCGCGCAAGGCCGCCCGGCACGCCACCTCGGACTGGATGGAAATCGAGAAGCAGCGCGGCATCTCGGTGGCGAGCTCGGTGATGCAGATCGACTACCGCGGTCATGTCATCAACCTGCTGGATACGCCGGGCCACCAGGACTTCTCCGAAGACACCTACCGCGTGTTGACCGCGGTGGATGCCGCCCTGATGGTGATCGACGCAGCCACGGGCGTGGAGCCGCAGACCCTGCGCCTGCTGGAGGTGTGCCGCGCACGCGGCACGCCGATCATCACCTTCGTCAACAAGCTCGACCGCGAAGTGCGGCCGCCGCTCGAGCTGATGGACGAGCTGGAGCGCGTGCTGGACATGAGCGCGGTACCGATGTCGTGGCCGCTGGGGATGGGCAAACGCTTCCGCGGCGTGTACGACATGGGCAACGACCTGGTGCGCGTGTTTACCCCCGGCGAGGACCGGCTGGCCGACGACATCGAAATCATCCGCGGCCTCGACAATCCCCAGCTGGCGGCGCGCTTCGGCGAGGAGCTCGAGCTGGCCCGCCACGACATCGAGCTGCTGCGCGACGCCTCACCGCCGTTTTCGCTGGAGGCGTTCCTCGCCGGGCATCAGACGCCGGTATTCTTCGGTTCCGCGATCAACAACTTCGGTGTGCGCGAAGTGCTCGACGCGGTTGTCGACATCGCGCCCGCACCGAGCCCGCGGGTGGCGCTGCAGGGGCCGGTGCAGCCCGACGGCAAGCGCTTCTCCGGCGTGGTGTTCAAGATCCAGGCGAACATGGATCCCGCCCATCGCGACCGCGTCGTATTCATCCGCGTATGCTCGGGACGTTTCGAGCGCGGCATGAAGCTGCGCGTGCAGCGCACGGGCAAGGACATCCGTCCCAACAACGTCGTGTCCTTCCTGTCGCAGCGGCGCGAGCTGCTGGACGAGGCCTATGCCGGCGACATCATCGGCATCCCCACGCACGGCGGCATCCAGCTCGGAGATACCCTCACCGAGGGCGAGCCGTTGCAGTTCACCGGCCTGCCCTTTTTCGCGCCGGAGATCTTCCGCGGCATCGAGGTGGTCAACCCGCTCAAGACCAAGCAGTTGCGCACCGGGCTGCAGCAATTGGGCGAGGAAGGCGCGATCCAGGTGTTCCGGCCGCTACGCGGCTCGATGCTGCTGCTGGGCGCGGTCGGCGCCCTGCAGTTCGAGGTCGCTGCGCATCGTCTCAAGCACGAGTACAGCGTCGAGGCACGTATCCTGTCCTCACCCTATACCTGCGCACGCTGGGTGACCTGCGACGACCCCAGGGAACTCGATCGCTTCGTCACCGGCAATGAAGGACGGCTGGCCTATGACGCGGCCGAATCCCTCACGCTGCTCACCGGCACCCGTGGCGAGATGAAAGTGGTGCAGGAGATGTGGCCGAAGATCCAGTTCCACGTCCAGCGCGAGCACGCAGGACTGAAGCTGGAGACGATGACTGCGTGAGCGCCGTCCCGGCGAAGCTCGTCCCCGACGGTCAATAGGGACTGCGCCGCCCCGGAAACAGGTCACCCTTCGACTCGTCGCCCCGGCGCAGGCCGGGACCCAGCGGCAGCAGATCAGGCTCTGCACGACGTAGTGGATTCCGGCTTGCGCCGGCATGACGGCACATTCAACGCGCCTTCAGATCGGCCGCTCCGATGTAGATGCGATTCCAGGTCGGACTGATCACCAGCTGGTTGATGCACACGCTGGGCGGTAGCTCCGCGAGCCAGCGGATGGTGCCGCCGAGGTCCCTCGGCTGCAGCATCTTCGCGCGGTCTTCTGGCGAAGGCGGAATGGGCCGGCGGTCCATGATCGGTGTGGCCACCTCGGCGGGACACAGCGCGCAGGCACGAATGCCATTCACGCCCTCTTCCATGTTGATGGTCTCGGTCAGTGCCGTAACCGCATGCTTGCTGCCGTTATAGGCGCCGCCGGTGAGTTGCGAGTGATGGACACCCGCCCATGACGAGACGTTGATGATGCAGCCGTCGCGCTGCGTGCGCATGGCTGGCAGCACCGCCTGGACGCAGTAGAAGGTGCCGTCGACGTTGATGCGCATGACCTGATTCCAACCGTCGATGGTCTGGTTGCGCCAGAAGCGATTGGGCACGTTGAGGCCGGCGCTGTTGACCAGGATGTCGACCTTGCCGTGGTGCGCCAGGATCGCTTCGGCCACCAGATTGACCTTCTCCGGATCGGCGACGTCCATCGCCTCGACTTCGACCCGTGCCCCGCTCTGCCGGATCGCGCCCGCCTCGTGCTCGAGCACATCCCTGCGGCGGCCGGACATCACCACCACTGCACCGGCCTCGGCCAACGCCTTGGCTCCGGCCAGCCCGATGCCCGTACCCGCACCCGTCACCCATGCCACCTTGCCTTGCAGACTCATGCTCCGCCTCCTGTTCGCTTCGATGAGATTCTCAACCCTTGCCTGGCACCGCGGCGAATGCCTCGCGCAACGCCACCGCGCATTGCGTGAGCGCACGTCTGGCCGCATCGATCGCACCGCCCATGAGCAGGAAACCATGCACCATGCCTTCGTAATTCACCAGGGTCACGCGATTGCCCGCCTCGATCAGCCGCCTGGCATAGTCCACGCCTTCGTCGCGCAGCGGGTCGTAGCCTGCCACCAGCACCAGCGCAGGCGGCAGGTTGGACAGATCCTCGGCCACCAGCGGCGCAAAGCGGAAGTCGTAGAACTCCTTGGGGCTGCGCACGTAATGCTTGTAGAACCAGGTGATGGCGTTGCGCGTGAGGATGTAGCCGTCGGCGAACTGGCGATGCGACGGCGTCTCCGGCTCGGGTGCGGTGCAGGGATAGACCAGCAGCTGGAATGCGATCTTGGGATAGCCGTCGTTGCGCGCCAGAATGGCACACACGGCAGCGAGATTGCCGCCGGCGCTGTCGCCCCCGACCGCCATGCGCGTAGGATCGCCGCCCAGCTCCAGCGCGTGCAGTGCCAGCCAGCGCAGCACCGCCAGGCAGTCGTCCACCGCGCCGGGAAACTTGCACTCCGGTGCCAGCCGATAGTCCACGGCGACGACCATGCAGTCGGCCTGGGTGGCGAGCGCACGGCATCCGTGGTCATGGGTATCGAGATTGCCGATCACGAAGCCACCGCCGTGAAACCACACCAGGATGGGAAAGCGCTCGCCGGGCTTCGCTTCACGCGGCTGATACACGCGGATGGTCAACTCCTGGCCAGGGCCAGGAATGCGCCGGTCATGGCTGCGGAAGATCTCTTCCCTGGTCGACAGCTTGGCCACGCGCAACTGGTACTGCTCGCGCGCCTGATCCGGCGTGAGCTGCCAAAGCTCGGGCAGACCGGATTTCTTGACCAGGCCGATGACGTATTCGGCTTGAGGATCGAGAGGCATGTTTACTTGCTCCTGGAGTTCAACCGATATGTGTATGGCGTCCGTACTCAACGCCCGAGGCACGCGCGGCGCGTTGCCGGCAGCAGCAGAACGATCAGCAGGATGAGCAGCAGCAATCCGGTGAGCCAGGTGAGGATGCCGGTCACGTCGCCGCTGGCGATCACCACCATCAGAAACAGCACGTAGGACACCACTTGCCAGCCCACCGCGATCACGCTCACCCACCATCCCCAGGCGCTGCGCAGCCACAGGCCGACTGCCGATACCAGCGCCAGCGGCGTGATGAACGCGGCGCCGGTGCTGCCGATACCCTGACCGAGCAGCGTTCGACCGTTGGGTAGAGCTTCGCGCAGCAGCATGCCACCCCACACTACCAGCACCAGAACCAGCACGAGCAGCGCCACCCAGCGCGGCAAGGTGGAGCGCGTCGCAGCGCCACTGCTCATCCCTCGTCCCTGACGCTACCCGGATAGATCAGCTTGAACGTGCCGTTGGCCTTGGCCAGCAGGCTGCCTCGAGCATCGCGCAACTCGCCTTCGGCGTAGATGAGCGAGCGCCCGGCCCGTTGTGCGCAGCCTTCGGCCACCACCGCACCGCGCGCCGCCGCCAGGAAATTGGTCTTCATCTCGACCGTGGTGGCACCGCTGCAGGTCGTATCGAGCGAGCGCGCCGCACTGCTCAGCGCCGTATCGAGCACGGCCATGACCACACCGCCGTGAATTCCGTTCCAGCTGTTGAGATGCTCGGGCAGCGGCTCGAACGCGATGCGC
>JAHCKU010000121.1 GCA_026125625.1 Burkholderiales bacterium
GGGCGGCCTGGCGCGTGGTCGACGCCTGCCGGCTGATCTCGATCACCGCCAATCTCGGCGATGCCAAGAGCACCATCACGCATCCTGCCAGCACCACGCATGGGCGCCTGTCGGCAGCAGCACGCGCGGCTGCAGGGGTCGAGGAAGGGCTGCTGCGGGTAGCGGTCGGACTCGAAGCGGTATCCGACCTGCAGACCGACCTGGCGCGCGGCCTCGTCTAAGTTCCGCGCAGCAGTTTTACAACAGCCTCAAGCGGGATCGAACGCGATCTCGACCGAGGTCCATCGTTCGCGCGTCACTCGCAGGTACTGGCCGTTCTGGTACCAGTCCGACAGCACCCAGCGCTCGCAGACGCGGCCACCGACGCGGTGCTCGTGGCGTGCGGGACGATGCGTGTGGCCATGGATCATACGCGTGCAGCCATGTCGGCGGAACGCGTCTTCCACCGCCTGGGGCGTTACATCCATGATGGCCATCTGCTTGGTGTCCTTTTCGTCTTCGCTCATACGCCGGGCGCCGCCGATGATGCGCTTGCGCCGTGCCAGCGGCAGGTGCATGAACGCGCCTTGCACCACCGCGTTGCGCACCACCCGCCGAAACAACTGATAGCGCACGTCCTGCGTGCACAGCCGGTCGCCGTGCGTGAGCAGGGTACGCACGCCGTAGAGATCGACGACTGCGGGGTCGGCAAGCGGCAGGATTCCGGCCGTGCGGGCGAAACGGCGTGCCAGCAGGAAATCGCGATTGCCGTGCATGACGTGCAGCGGCACGCTGGCCGCCAGCCGCGACATCCGCTGCGCGACCTGGGCGTTGAAGGTGTCCGCCAGATCGTCATCGCCGGCCCAATACTCGAACAGATCGCCGAGAATGTATACGGCGTCCGCCGTTGCTGCCGGACCCTCCAGAAAATCGTAGAACGCCTGTGTGGCGCGCGGTCGCTCTGCGCTCAGATGCAGATCGGACAGGAACAGCGTGGCGCCTGGCACCGGATTTCGTGGACGGCGCGGCGCTATGCCACTTCCGCGCTCTTGATGATCACATCCTCGAGCGGAACGTCGTCGTGCATGCCGTGGCTACCCGTGGGCGCCTTGCGAATCTGGTCCACGACCTCCTTGCCCTCGACCACTTCGCCGAACACGCAATAACCCCATCCCTGCGGTGTCGGTGCGCTGAAGTCGAGAAAGTCGTTGTCCGCCACGTTGATGAAGAATTGGCTGGAGGCCGAGTGCGGATTCGGTGTGCGTGCCATGGCGACGGTGTAGGCACGATTGCTCGAACCGTTGTCCGCCTCGTTCTTGATCGGATCACGCGTGGCCTTTTGCTTCATGCCCGGCTCGAAGCCGCCGCCCTGAATCATGAAGCCGTCGATGACACGATGGAATACGGTGTTGGCGTAGAAGCCGCTTTCGACATAGTCGAGGAAGTTGCGGACCGTGACCGGTGCCTTGGCTTCGTCCAGTTCCAGGGTGATGGTACCCATCGTGGTGTGCAATTTGACCATGTGCTCTCCAGGCGATTCGATATGGGCGCCCGCAGCGGTCTGCGCGAGCGGTCCTGCATCCTGCGTGACATACCCGAGCCCGGTCAAGGGGCGCGGGCGTGCCCTGCACAGCGTGCGCTGCGCCCGGTCACTCGGCTCCGACGATCTCGCGTTCGATCAGCCAGCGCTCCGCGCGCTTGACCAGGTGCAGCGTTTTCGTCGTCGTGCGCTTGAACGTCTCCGACGCGTAGTTCTGGCGGAAGGTGACGCTGGCGTGCTCCGGATCGGCGAAAACCACCGTGGGCGAAGCGATGCCGATGCTGAGATTGCGCGCCCGCGCCAGTTGCTCGCGCCGGGTGGCTTCCCATGCCGCGCGCGTCTCCCCGGATGGCGGCCGGAAGCCGGGTGCATAGAACGACAGATACGCCGATGCATTGCCGCGTGCCCACGCGCTCGCCCATGCATCGACGGTTTCCAGCACGGGAGCCGCATCATCGACGGCTGCAAGCGCGGGTCGTGACGGTTGGGCTTCCTCCACGGAAGGAGCCGTTGCCGGTGACGGTGCCGCGCTTGCGTCGGCTTTGGCGGACGATGCGCTGTCAGCGGCGGCGCTGGGCACGATCTCCCGGATGATTTTGAGCTTGCTGCCCGCGCTCTTGCTGCCTTGGTCCAGCTGCAAAGCCTTGCCGTAGGCTTCGCTCGCCAACGCGGCATGGATGTCGCCGAGATTCTCGTATGCTTTGGCGTAGCGGGGGTGAGTGCGCACGGCCATTTCTAGCGCTTCGCGGGCGTTGCGATAGTCGCCCTGCGACGCGTACAGCACCGCAAGATTGTTGTACGGCTCGGGCAGCTCGGGAAAGTCCTGCGTCAACTCGGTGAACACTGCGATCGCTTCCTGGCTGCGGTTCTGCTCGGTGAGAATGACGCCCTTGAGAAAGCGCGCGCGTGCATCGCGCGGATTCTGCGCGAGATGATCGTCCAGGCGGGCGAGCGATTGTTCGTGCCGGCCCTGCTTGTAGAGTTGCTGGGCATCGTCGAAAGCGTCGGTCTGCGCACTCGACAGGCGGCAGGATAGACCCAGCAACAGTACGAGAACGAACGTGATGCGGCGCACGAGCATCGTGATATACTGCCTCGAAATATTTGCTAGGTTATTGTAATACTAGCAGATTTCCAGATATGCCCGATCCCTCCACAAGTCGCCGACGGGCTCCGGACGGTCGCCGTGCGCGCCGTTGCGTAAGTCGGCAGTTCGCGTGGCAGGGCGGCACAGGCGCCGACCCATGCTGCAGATCCACAACTCGCTGACGCGTCAGAAACAACCCTTCGTTTCCCTGGAAGCCGGCAAGGTCCGCATGTACGTATGCGGCATGACGGTCTACGACTACTGCCATATCGGGCACGCGCGCGTGATGGTGGTGTTCGACGTGATCCGCCGCTGGTTGCGCGCCAGCGGATACCAGGTTCAATACGTGCGCAACATCACCGACATCGAAGACAAGATCATCCGCCGTGCACGCGAGAACGGCGAGCCGATCCAGCAGCTCACCGATCGGTTCATTCGTTTCATGCAGGAGGATGCCGCGGCCCTGGGCGTGGAGCCGCCGGACCACGAGCCGCGTGCCACCGCGCACGTGGAGGGCATGCTGCGCCTGATCGACGAGCTGATGCGCAAGGGGCTGGCTTACCGCGCCGCCAATGGCGACGTCTACTACTCGGTGCGCCAGTTTCCGCCCTACGGCCAGCTCTCGGGCAAGTCGCTGGAGGATCTGCGCGCAGGCGAGCGCGTGGAGATCGATGCCAGCAAACAGGATCCGCTCGATTTCGTTTTGTGGAAGGCGGCCAAGCCGGAGGAGCCGGCATGGGAATCGCCGTGGGGGCCGGGCCGGCCCGGATGGCATATCGAATGCTCGGCCATGAGCGAGCATTTTCTGGGTGAGCACTTCGACATCCACGGCGGCGGACAGGACCTGATGTTCCCGCATCACGAGAACGAGATTGCGCAATCTGAGGGCGCGCACGGCCATCCTTTCGTCAATTACTGGGTGCACAACGGCTTCGTGCGCGTGGACAACGAGAAGATGTCGAAGTCACTCGGCAACTTCTTCACCGTGCGCGACGTGCTGGCGCGCTACGACCCCGAAGTGGTGCGCTTCTTCATCGTGCGCGCGCACTACCGTAGTCCGCTGAACTACTCGGATCAGCATCTGGACGATGCGCGCGCCGGCTTGAAGCGGCTGTACACGACCTTGCGCGATCATCCTGTGGAACCGCAAGGCTTGCTTGCGCCGAAGAGCAACGCCGATTCCTGGTCCGAGCCCTATGCCGCTCGCTTCAAGGCGGCGATGGATGATGACTTCAACACTGCCGATGCCGTCGCGGTGCTGTTCGATCTTGCCAATGAGATCAATCGAACCGGGAGTGGTGCAGCGCAGCTGAAGGGATTGGCGGGTATGCTCGGGTTGCTGCAACGGGATCCCGATGTATTTCTGCAAGCAGGCGGTGGTGAAGGTGAGCCGGACGCAGCCGACATCGAACGACTGATCGAGCAGCGCGCAGCGGCGCGCAAATCGAGGCAGTTCTCGGAAGCCGATCGCATCCGCAAGGAACTGGAAGACAGGGGCGTGCTGCTGGAGGATACCGCTACCGGCACGCTCTGGCGGCGCAAGTAGGCCGCGCGGGTAGCGGCGCCGTCTTGGACAGCAAAGGGGGACGGATGTCGGATCGGGCAGCGGCAAACCAGAAGATGGCTTTCCCGCCCGCATTGGCATGTCTGCAGCCGCTGCAGGATTGGCTGCGCGATGCCAGTGCAGCGCTGCTGCAGCAGACCGTGCCGCCGTCGCCGCCGCGTCTCCCGGCCTGGTATACCGGCGACGGTGCGCACATCGCAGCACAGCTGAGCGACGCCGAGCTGGTCGAAGCGTGGAGCCAGTTCGGGCATTTGTACAACCAGTTCGAAACCGCATCGGGCAGTTGCGTGGCGGCCGCCAGGCGTGGACGCGCAGGCGCTGCCGCCCATCTGCAGCACGCATTCGGCATCGTCGCCTCTCTCACTGCGTTGCTCACCGCCGGCAGTCTGCGTGAGGTGTCGCTGCTGTTCGCCGAGCGCGAGCGACACATCGCTCAGCGCTACGAGCAGGATTTCCTGGAGGCGGCGCACATCGGGCGCTTCAGCGTGCGCCTGGCGGACGAGGCCCTGGTGGACTGCGACGAGAGTTTCGCCGCCTTGTTCGACAGCGCGCCGGCGCGCCTGCGCGGGCGCGAGGCGCGTGCGGTTCTGGGCAAGGGCGCCTGGCGTGATCTCGCCGGGGAGCTGAAGCCGGGCGAGACGCGCAGGGTGCGGCTGCGGCGCACCCGTCCGACACCCATGCATCTGGAAATCATCGCCTACGTCACCGGTGCCGGCGCGCGCGGCAGCCTGCACGGATTCGTGGTCAACGTGTCGCAGGCGGAAGCCGAGGCGCAGCATCGTCGGTTGCTGTCCTCAGCCATCGAAGCACTCGACCAGCTGGTCATCATCACCGATGCCAGGCAGCTCATCGTCTACATCAACGGCGCCTTCACGCGTGTGACCGGCTATGCGGCAGGTGAGGTCCTCGGGCGCGCGCCGACATTCCTGCAAGGGCCTGACACCAATCAGGCAACGCTCGCGTTGCTGCGCCAGGCGCTGCACGCCGGGCGCACCGAGCACGTGGAACTGCTCAACTATCGCAAGTCCGGGGAAGCCTACTGGATCGATCTGTCGGTAGTGCCGGTGCCCGATGCCACCGGCGAGATCACGCATTGGGTGGCCATCGGTCACGACATCACCGCACGCAAGGAGCAGGAGCGGGAGATCACCCGGCTGGCGATGGAAGATCACCTGACCGGCCTGCCGAACCGGCGCGCGGCCGAGGCGAGGCTGGCCATCGAGTGGAGCCGGGCGCGGCGTCAGGCAGGATCGTTCGCCGTGGCCCTGGTCGACGTCGATCGCTTCAAGCTGGTGAACGACCAGTATGGTCATCAGGTCGGCGATCAGGCACTCATGCACATCGCCGATCTGCTGGGCCGTAACAAGCGCGGTGGCGACTGGATCTGCCGTTGGGGCGGCGAGGAATTCCTGATCTGCCTGCACGATCTCGACGCGCGCGGCGCGCTGTCGGCAGCCGAGCGCACGCGCAAGCTGATTCGCAGCCACCCGCTGGCCAGCCCGAGCGGCGATCTCACCCTGACCGTGAGCATGGGCGTGACCATGTACGATGCCGGTCTCGATTCGGTGGAGGCAATGGTGGCGCAGGCGGATGCGCTGCTGTACGAGGCCAAGCGCGCCGGCCGCGACCGCGTCATGAGCAGCAGCCACGCGGCGCGTGGTCCCACCGCGGCGAGCTGGGAGCGCTCGCAGGTGCACACCGCGATCCAGGAGAAGCGCGTAGTGGCGGCCTTCCAGCCGATCGTCGACCTGCGCAGCGGCGAGACCGTGGGTGAGGAGGCGCTGGCTCGCATCGTCGGCAAGGATGATGCGCTGGTGCCGGCGCTCGAGTTCATCGCCGCAGCGGAGGCGCTGCGCCTGATCAGCATCATCGACCGTACCGTGAGCGAGCGTGCACTGGAGCGCAGCGCCACCGCCAGCGCGGCAGGTGCGCCCGCACGTACCTGCTTCATCAATCTCTCGCCTCAATTCCTGGCCGACGGCGAGCAGGTCGACGCCCTGCTGGAACGGGCGCGCGCGCTGCGCGTGCTTCCCGCGCCGAAGAGCCAGTCCTTCGTCATCGAATTGACCGAGCGCCAGATCGGCGACATGAAGCTGCTCAAGAAGCAGCTGCGCCCGCTCCTTCAGTCCGGCTTCACACTGGCGCTGGATGATTTCGGCAGTGGCCAGTCTTCCTTTCTATACCTCGCCGACTTGCCGTTGAGCTTCATCAAGATCGAAGGCTGGATGGTGCGGCGGATCGTCACCGATGGGCGCATCCGGCAACTGGTCACTTCCCTGGTCGGTACTGCGCGCAGCTTCGATCTGCGCACGGTGGCCGAGTGCGTCGAGGACGGTCAGGCTGCGCAGGTCCTGTGCGATCTGGGTGTGGATTGGGCGCAGGGCTACTTTTTCGCGGAGCCCGCGCTAGTGCACTAGCAGTTTGTTGAAAACTGTTGCGCGGGGCTGATGCGGGGTGCGGCCTGCCGGCTGGTGCTCAGCCTTCGAAGAACTCCTTGACCTTCTCGAACCAGCTCTTGGCCTTCGGATTGTGACGCCCGACCTCTTCCTGGTTGATGGCTTCCAGTTCCAGCAGCAGCTCTTTCTGGCGGGCGGTGAGATTGACCGGCGTCTCCACTACCACGTGGCACAGCAGGTCGCCGAAGACGTTGCCGCGCACGCCCTTGATGCCCTTGCCGCGCAGACGGAATACCTTGCCGGACTGAGTCTCGGACGGGATCTTGATCTTGGCGCTGCCATCGAGTGTCGGAATCGCGATTTCGCCGCCCAGTGCCGCGACAGTGAAGCTGATCGGCATCTCGCAGTGGAGATCGTTCTCCTCGCGCTGGAAGACCGGGTGTGGCCGCAGCCTGACCACCACGTACAGATCGCCGGGCGGGCCGCCATTGACGCCGGCCTCGCCTTCACCACTCAAGCGGATGCGATCGCCTTCATCGACACCCGCGGGAATCTTCACCGATAGCGTCTTCTGCTTCTTCACGCGGCCGGCGCCCGAGCAAGTGTTGCACGGATCACGCACGATCTTTCCGGTGCCAGAGCAGCGCGGACAAGTCTGCTGCAGGGAGAAGAATCCCTGCTGGATGCGTACCTGGCCCTGTCCATGGCAGGTCGGGCAGCTCACCGGCTCGGTGCCGGGCTTGGTGCCGGAGCCGTCGCAGGTTTCGCAGGTTTCCAGCGTCGGAATGCGGATCTTGGTCTCGGTACCGCGTGCGGCCTCTTCCAGCGAGATCTCGAGGTTGTAGCGCAGGTCGGCACCGCGATAGACGTTGGAGCGCGCCCGCCCGCCGCCGAAGATCTCGCTGAAGATGTCGCCAAACCCGGCTGCCCCGCCCATGCCGGCCATGCCATCCAGGCCTTGATGGCCGAAACGATCATAGGCGTCGCGCTTTTCCTGATCCGAGAGCACCTCGTAGGCCTCCTTGGCCTCCTTGAAGCTCTCCTCGGCCTTGGCGTTGTCCGGATTGCGATCCGGATGGTATTGCATGGCCAGTCGGCGATAGGCCTTCTTGATTTCTTCTTCGGAGGCGTCGCGGTCGACGCCCAGAACTTCATAGTAGTTGCGCTTGGCCATACCGCCGGGTTTCCCTTTCCCAACATGCAAGGGCCGAACCCGGCGTCATCCAGAGGAACGACACCCGATTCGGCCGGATCAAGACGTCGCTGAGTCGTGACGTCTATGTCTATGTCGTAGTCACGCAATCCAACGCGTGACGCCTTGTCACTTCTTGTCTTTCACTTCCTCGAACTCTGCGTCCACCACGTCGCTGTCGTCGCCGTGCGCTGCCTTGGCGCCGGAGGCCTGTTCGCCCCCGGCAGCGTCCTGCTGCTGGGCATACATCTTTTCGCCCAGCTTCTGCGCGGCCTGCGTGAGTGCCTGGGTCTTGGCTTCGATGGTGCTCTTGTCGCCGCCCTTCATCGCCTCCTCGGCTGCCTTCAGCGCCTCTTCGATCTGCGCCTTCTCGCCGCTTTCGAGCTTGTCGCCATGCTCGGCCAGCGATTTGCGCACGGTATGCACCATCGCATCGCACTGGTTGCGAGCATCCACCAGCTCGCGCGCCTTGCGGTCTTCCTCCGCGTTCACCTCCGCGTCCTTGACCATGCGCTGGATCTCGTCTTCCGCCAGCCCGGAGCTGGCAGTGATCTTGATCTTGTTTTCCTTGCCCGTGGCCTTGTCCTTGGCCGAG
>JAHCKU010000122.1 GCA_026125625.1 Burkholderiales bacterium
TTCCCTGGCTGCCGATAGCTCCTGCTGCGCCGCCTCGCGCCGATGCCGGGGCTGACCCGCCAGCTCCAGTGTCTGCGCCAACCCCAGATTCCACTCGGTCGCCCGGCCGTTCTCCGGAAGACGGCGCCGGTCGACACCCGCGGACAGTTCCGGGTTGTTCCACAGCAAGGCATTGGCCTCGCTCGATTGCGCCTCCAGCGCCTGCACTTCGGCACGCGCATTGCGCAAGGCGGGGCTTTGCCAGGCGGCGATCTGCAGCGCCTGCTCGAGGTCGAGCAACGGCGCGGCGCGCGCGACGAGACTATCGGGCGCTGCGAGCGCCAGGATCAAGAACAGCCAACTCCAGCGACGAAATGAATCGCGAACGGCATGCGCTGCCGCAGGACGAGCGTGCATGGACCTTCCTCTCCGGCCAGAACAGACAAGCGCATCGCACTACGGCGATGCGGCGTTCACACAGCCGGATGAGGACGGGGAGGAGGAAGCTGGAGCGAGGGTGAGATCGCAGGGAGCGCACGGTCCGCCTGCACGGGCGGAATGCTCATCTGCGGCACATCACTGGTAGAAGGTGCAGAAGAAACGGCCTGCAGATGTCCTGCAACGTGGCAGCGATGATCGCAATGACCGTCGGCTGCGGCACCGGATGCAGAGCCGTCGTTGCTGTCATCGCATTGGATCGGTGCCGAACCCGAAGTGAAATCGGCAATGGATGCCGCTCCGGCCCATGCACCCCAGATGCCCGTCCACAGGACGATGGCTGTCAGGGCAAGCATGAAGGCGCGGTGGAAGCGGAACATGCGCGGCAGCATAGCACGCGGCTCGCTGCTCACACCAGCACTCGACCAGTCATGCGCTCGAGCACGCGCAGCGGCGCCCCTTTACCTCGTCACATCTTTCGGCGCCGAACCGGCGCGAAGACCAGTCCAACGGACTCAACCCATTTACTGGGCACACAGCCGGGTGCGGATACGAGCCGCTAAGGCACCGGCGCGTAACCGTCCTTCTTGACCTGCTCGTTGGCCCACGTGAAGTCCGGATCGGACGGCGGCACGATCTTCACATCCACATACTCGGCCGGCAGCTGCTTCCCCTTGTTGAGATCCGGCAAGACGTTCGGTCCGCCGGACAGATCGACCTCCCACCGCACTTCGCGCGTCCAGTGCACCTCGCTCACGACCTTGCAGTTGCACACGACGTAGCTCTTGAAGGTGGCGCGCCACGTTTCGTGCGCGCCCTCGTTGAAGATCGGCTTCGCGAAGCTCGGTTGGTCGAAGATCTTCACGCTGAAGGGGCCGGTGATGCGCGGGGTACCGTTGCCTTGGTCGTAGTAGGCGTTCGGCTTGCCCGACGAGCCGTCGGTGTGCCAGGCGGGATTGTCCGGGTCGGTCGTGAACTGGTAGCTGTTGTCGAGGTTCGCGTCGCACGCCGTACCGGGCGCGTAGCCGCCGCCGACCAATTGGTTGGTGACGTCGCGCTTTTCGCGATGGATGAACTGCAGGATGTGCGGGTTGCGGCAGTTCTGCACGTCGATGGTGATGCCGTCCTCGAGCCGAACCTCCACCTCCCTCTCCTCGCACGCCGGCGCCGGTGGCATCTTCCGCTTGATCGTGAACGGCGGCAGTTTCACGCCGGTGCGCACTTCGATTACGACCGGTTCCTTCTGCCCCTCCACCGCCACGTCCTCGGTTGCCGCGACCACGCCGCCATAGAACTTGGGCGGCGCGTTGAGATTGCGCACTGGCGGAAGATCGATGCCGCTCAGGCGAAAGATCACGCCGCCATCGTGCGCACCGCCTTCGTAGGTGGTGCCGTAGAAGTTGCCGTCGTGTTCGAACAGCGTGGTCATCGGCTTGCGGCCGGTCGCCCCCCAACGCCACGGATGGCGATGCAAGACCTCGAATTCGCCGGTCGTTTTCACGCGATACAGCACACCACGATGTTCGCCGCCATAACGTGCGGCACCGTAGAGATAGGTCGTGCCACTCCCGTCGGTGTGCGCGGTAAGCCCTGCCAGCGGCTCGGCACCATCCGCAGTGCCGTCGAATGTGTGCAGCACGTCGAAGGTGCCGGCTGACGAGATCGTGTAGACAACGCCCGCACCGGCCTTCCCGTTGGGCAGCATGCCGCCACTGAGCGTGGTGCCGTAGAGGGTCACGCCCGCGCCCCCATCGGACAACACGACGACCGAGTGCGGTCGTGCTCCGTCCGTACCGCTAAAGCGATGCAGCGTGGTGAGCTTGCCCGAGGTGTCCGCGCGGAACACCGTGCCGAAGTCGCCTTTCGCGTAACCCCAGGTCACCCCGTAGAGCCGGCCGTCGGGGCCCGGGGTGAGCGTCATGGGAAAGCTGCTGTGGGCACCACTGAACAGGCATTGCGCGCGCAGCTGCGCATCCGTGATGTCCGGATCGCTCGGCACGGCGCCGCCCGTGCACAAGGCCGTGATACCGCTCTCGCCCTTGTACGGCTGCACCTTGTAGAGCACGCCGTACTTCTGGTTCTGCGAATACGCTGCGACCCCGTAGAAGCTGCCGTCGGTTGCCCGCACCGGTGCCGAGACCGGGTAGCCGCCCGCAGCGTTGAGGCGTTGCTGCGGCGAGTACTTGCAGGGCTTGTCCTTGTCCGGGCAACTCTCGGGCTCGATGCCGGCGAGTGCACCGTTGCGAAACGTGTGCAAGCGCTCGAGCGCGCCGCTGTCCGGTGAAAATCGGAACAAGGTGCCGGCGCCGGTTCGCTCCTGGCCCTTGCCAACCGGATAGCGCCCGCCGCTGAACGTGGTGCCGTACATCCAGTTGCCACCGTCGTTCACGAGGCCGCCGACCGGTCCCCGCCCGGTCTGCGCGACATCGAAGTCGACCAGCACCGCGAACGCGCCGGTGGAGGGTGACACCTTGAAGATCGTGCCGTCGCCGTTCTGGCCCCCGGAGGGGGAGGTGGTATAGAGGTCGCCGTCTGCGCCCTTCGCGAACACGCCAGGGGCGCTCGGCCACATCGGGTCGCCGACCTGGCCGCCGAAATCGCGCAGCACGCACATTCGCGCACCGGGTGAATAGGTGGCGGGGGCGGGGGATTGCGCCGCGGCGCTCGGGGCCACGAGGCACAGGATGAGTACGCGCTGCCAGAGGAACGACGTAGGCATGAATGGCCTCGGGGGTTTGGGAATCAGCAATTCATCATACGAGGATTCATCGCTCGCGCCTCCCCGCTGTCATTCCGACCGCAGGGAGGAATCCTCGCCGTGGACGGTACACAACGGGGATCCCTCGCTGAAAGATGATGTACCGATTAGCCGCGCACCCGCTTCGAGTAGTCTGACGAAAGGACGGTGCGCAAATCGGTCACACCAGCGCGCGCCCGGTCTTGCGCTCGAGCACGCGCAGCGGCGCGGTTTCCGGACGCCGCATGCCGCTGACCGGCAGCATCCAGGTCTGCTCCAGCATCATCGCCCCGCTCATCACCGCATGCAGGACCTGATCGGAGAACACGATCCAGGTCGACCCAGGCGGAAATTCCACGCGCTGCTGCGGCATGTCGCGCTGGTAGTCCAGATCCGCCTTGGTGCGGTCATGCAGCTCCAGCATGTAGTGATCGAAGGCCAAACGGCGGCGCTTGGTCACGTGCAGTGCATGCAGCAGCGCCGCCTCGCCCGGCCACTGCCGGCGTGCACGCGGCAGGATCCTGTCCGCCATGTCCGCGAACGGCTCGCCCACGCGCCACACGCGCGGTTTGCCGTGCGGGTTGACGTTGGTGAACACGCGCAGCAGGCGCGCGCCATGAGTGGGATTGGAGGGAAAGGCGTCAGCATGCAGGCGCGTGTCGTCCTTGCGCCATGAGCTGGTTCGTCCCTCGATCTCGAACGGCCGGAAGCTGGTGTTGCCGGGATCCAGCTGCGCGACGTAGTGAGGAAACAGCGCGCTCACCAGCTGCTGCGCTTGTCCTGAGAAACGCTCCAGCATCGCCGAAAGCGCGGCGAGATCCTGCGACGCACCCGCGGCGCCGCGCAGCGTGCGCTGCCGGCCACGCAGATAGATGTTCTTGGATTTGCCGTCCGACCATTGCGTGGACAGGAAACGCTGCTCGTCGGGCTTCACTTCGAAACGCAGGTGCGGCAGATAGAGCACCCGGCCCGTCTCCAGTGCATCCGTCGCCGCCGCCTGCTGCGCCGGCTCCAGCGACGGATTCCAGGTTTCCAGGGACAACTGCTCGATCAGATTGAGTGCCACGTGCCTGCGGTGAAGACCTGTATCGTCGCTATTGTAGCGAGGGGTGGGAAGCCGGGGTCACGTCCATCGACTGTTGTACTCGATCTTACGGGTACCCCATGAACCACGACTCGCAGGCAAACACTCGAGGCGCTAGCCGCCACGATCTCGAAGCTTGCAGCGCGCGCGCTCCAGACTGGTCCGGGTCTGTTCATGGTAGTACGGCATGCTCTGCCAAGTACGCACTTCGAGTGCTGCCTCGTAGCCGGCGATTGCTTCGTGCAACATATCCAGGCCTTCTTCCCCGCGCACCCGATCGTCCAGGCTCAGCAGAGCGTTCGCGCGGTTGTGCTGGATCATTGCCCAATCCGCCGGCATGCTCTCATGCGTGATGATCTCGAGCGCCGCCTCGTAGGCGGCAAGCGCCTGGCGAAACGTGCTCACGCCTTCCTCCCCGTCCAGCCGATCGCCCAGACATTGCAAGGCGTTGGCTCGGTTGTGCTGGATCATCGCCCAATTCGCAGGCGCGCTCTCACGAATGAAGATCTCGAGCGCCGCCTGATAGCCGGCGAGCGCCTGGCGAAACGTGTCGAGGCTGTCCTCCCCGCTCAGTCGATCGCCCAGGCTTTGCATGGCATTGGCGCGATTGTGCTGTGTCTTTGCCCAATCCAAGGGCGTACTCTCGCGCGTGAAGATCTCGAGCGCCGCCTCGTAGCCGGTGATCGCCTGACGCAGTGCGCTCGAGCCGTCATCCCCACCCAGCCGATTGCTTAGACTTTGCAGGGCGTTGGCGCGGCCGTTCTGCGTCTTTGCCCAATCCACTGGCGTGCTCTCTCGCCGGCGCACTTCGAGGGCGTCGTCGTAGCCGGCGATCGCTCGACGCAACATGTCCAGACTCTCCTCTCTGCTCAGCCGATCACCCAGGCTTTGCAGGACGCTGGCGCGGTTGTGTTGAGTCGCGGCCCAATCCGCCGGCATGCTTTGCTGCGTGCGTACCTCGAGTGCCTCCTCGCAGCAGGCGATCGCCTGACGCAACGTATTCAGACTTTCCTCCCCACCCAACCGGTCTCCCAGGCTGAGCAGAGCGAGCGCCCGGTTGTTCTGCGTTGCGGCCCACTCCATGGGCATGCACTGCCGCGTGCGCACCTCGAGGGCCGCTTCATAGCCAACGATCGCTTCGCGCAATGCGGCCAAGCCCTGCATCCCGCCTAGCCGATTACCCAGGCTTTGCAGGACGTTGGCACGGTCGTTCTGGATTGCTGCCCAATCCGCTGGCGCGGTCTCACGTGGGTACAAGATCAGTGCTTGCGCGTAGTCTGCGAGCGCCTGTGTGAGCGGTTCGACGCCGCCAAAGATCTCTGCATGATCAGACTGTGCCTCCCCTGCCTGGACCAGCGCAACGGCGCGCAGGCGCTCCTGCTCGGGCAGCAGCACCGCGGCAGCCTCCCGGTATAGCCGTGCTGCCTCTTCGTAGCGCAATCGTGCGTGAGCGAGCTGCGCCTCACGCAACAGCAGCACGTGCTCGGTTTCGGCATCACGCAGCCGATGACGCCGGACCGCTTCGCGAAAGCGCGAGCGCGCCTCAGCCAGCGCCTGCTGTGCCTGCTCCAGATCCACCTGGTAGCGTGAATCCAGCGCGGCTGCGGCACGCGCCAGGTATTCGCTCAACTCCGGGTAGTCAGCGGACTTGGCACGCAGAGTGGTTATCTCCTCGCGTGCAACGAGGAGTACCTTGTGAGCCTGTGCCAGCGCCTCGGATATCTTTTCAGCCGGAACATTGGGTTGCTGCAGGATCGAACGCAGCAAGCCGATCAGATCGCCTTCGGTGGCGGCGAGCCGGGTCTTCAAGCGCTCGAACTCTTCGCGTACCGACGCGTCGTCGGCAGCAGGGGTACCCATCCGCTGAAGCACTTCACTGACCATGTGCATCAGCTGCTCTTGGCCGGCGATGAGTCGTACCTGACCGTGCTGGAGTTCCTCCTGTCCAGCCTCGATCCGCTGGATCGATTCGACCAGCGTCCCGAAGCGGGCGTCCATCAGTGCAAGCACCTCGGCTTGATCGATCTGCAGTCCCTTGACCTGCAACAGAAGCTCGGCGACGTAGATGTTGCGGAAGCGATCGTTTTCCTTGATCTGCTGGACGACGTAGGCACCGTACAGCTCGATCCAGGGCTGGTGTTCGCTGTTGCCGGCGCGGAAATGAGCGATGAACGGCTCAGGGACGATGACCGGATCGATTGCGCTCACCAGCTCGGAAAGCACCGCCTCCTGGGCGAGCTCACGTACGCGATCCCGGCGTACCCTCGTACTGTTCCTTGCCAAATCGGAAGACTGCGACCGGGGCTCGCTGGGTGCCGACGGGACCTCGCCCAGGGTGCTCTCGATTCCTGCGAGCAGATCGTTGTTGATCTCCAGATTCAACTTGATCTTGAGATCCATGCAGCGGCCTAGGTTCTTTCTGCAGAACCCGCCCGCCTTGTCGAAGAAAATCCCGAAGTCCTCTTCGGTGTTCTTGCGATGCGGGATTTGCCAGACATCCCGGAAGTCGCGGATCACGTGCTCCAGCGCCTGAAACTGCGCAAGACGCAGCGCCTTGGCGATGTCATGGTTTTCTGCCGGACCGGAAATGCCGGCGAAGCGGTTCCTGACCGAGCTGAAGAATTCACCCAGCTGCCGGTCGGCAACGTTGCCGATGACACCCGCCAGCGCGCTGCTGCGGAGCCCTTCGGCGAGAGGCCAGGCAATAGCCGCCAATGATATTGGGTCAACCATGAGTCCTGCGCGATATTCAACGACTTGCGCGCAGTATCCTATATGCACGATGCTTGTCCAGCTCCAGCCGGTCTAGCGCAGCCCGAACCGCGCCCCAAGCGGTTCGCACCTCGCCTCCACCGCTCCTTGCCGTCCCGACAGGCCCGTCCAACCCGCCGTATCGAGCCGGTGGCGGCTCGGTGGAGGAGCTGGCGGCTGCGTATCCCATCCGTAGTAGAACGCATCGGAACTCTCAATTCCCGATGCTGCCGGCCGATATCCGGGAAGTCCTGAGAGCGTCGCGAACGGCGCCTGCCTGCCCTATCCCCATCACGAGGTTCCATGCGTACCCTGTCCTCCCGCCTCATCGCGTTCGTGGTCGTTTCGGTGGCGACCGTTGCCCTGCTGCTGACCGCGTTCACCTATACCCGCATGCGCGATCAGGTGCTCACCGCCCTGGACCGCGAGGTCGACCAGGCGACTACCCTGCTGGCGGCCAAGATCGACACCTGGCTCGAGTCCAAGCGCCGGCTCATCGATACCGCGGCCAAGGCGATCGCGACCGATACCGAAGGGCTCCGCCCCATACTGCTGCGGACCAAGCTGGCGGGTGATTTCACGTATTGCTACATGGGGTTCCCGGATGGGGGACTGGCTCACGGGGATGACACCACGGTGCCGCCGGACTTCGATTCCAGGGTACGCCCCTGGTACAAGATGGGGGTGGAGAAGGGCACGGTGTCCGTGACCGCCCCCTTCATGAGCGTTTCGGACCATGCGCTCATCGTGTCGGTCGCCGCGCCGGTCAATCGCGACGGCCGGTTCCTCGGCGTCGTCTCGGCCAACGTCGTGCTGGAGACCATGGTCAACAGCGTGCTGGGGCTCAAGCTGGTGGGCGACAGCCACGCGTTCCTGGTGTCGAAGGACGGGACGGTGATCGGTCACCGGCAGGCCGACGCCGCCCTCAAGCCGATCGCGGAACTGATCCCGGGCCTCGCCGCCGACAAGCTGGCGGCACTTTCGACGGACTCGCACGCGGCCGAAGTGGCCTACGCCACGGGCACGCGCTATCTGCTCACGGTCCGTGCAATTCCGAACTCCGACTGGCTGGTGGGGGTGATGATCGACCGGCAGGCGGCACTGGCGCCGTTGCGCAACCTGCTCTTCACGCTGATCGCGGCTACGCTGGTCGTGATCGGACTCGCGATCGGCCTGGGAATATTTGCCTCGCGCTCGCTGCTGAGCGGGCTGCGTTCACTGCGTGATGCGATGGCCGACATTTCCCATGGAGAGGGTGACCTCACGGTGCGCCTCGAGGTGCAGGGCGAGGACGAAGTGGGTCAGGCGGCGAAGGCCTTCAACCAGTTCCTCGAGCGCCTGCACGGCATGTTCCGCGA
>JAHCKU010000123.1 GCA_026125625.1 Burkholderiales bacterium
GAAGAAAACCGCGAAACTCTACATGTCCTCGGGCGCGCGCGATGCGGTTCTGACGCGATTGGCGGCGAGCGCCAATGGCAACGACACGTTGTCGCTGCAGTCGGCCGTGAGCCGTTGGGCCGGCTACGAGGTTGTCTTGACGCCGACCCTGCCATCGGGCGCGAACACCGATCACGCCGGCCGGGCCGTCATGCTGTTTGGCAGTTTGAAGCAGGTATCGCACTTCGGCGATCGGCGCGCGCTGGAGCTGGCGTGGGATAGCAGCTTCGGCTTCGACAGGGACCAGCTGACGCTGCGCGCGACGACGCGCTTCGACATCGTGCACGACCTGCCGAAGTCCACGACCGTGGCCGGCGGTGTCGTCGGTCTGGTACTGAACACTTAACCATCAGAGCATGGGCCGTCGCTTCTCACGGCGGCGGCGGCCCGGGGCGGGCCTGGGTTACCCGCCTGTTGCACCCGCGCTGTCGCCTTCTTCGGCGCGGGGATGCGCCCACCACCGTCCGGGCGCTGTGTGGAAGGGCGGGCGCTGTTTACCTCGTTGCGGCGCCCGCCCGGACCACATCACCTACTTCTCGTCCTGCTCGTTCTCCAGCCGCCTGCGTTGGCGCAGCACGTACTCGCCGGCGGTCATGCCGATGGTCGGCTCGACGCGTTCCTGCTCGCGCCTCGGACGGAACACGATCATGCTTTCCGTGACGAGCCAGGCGCTCCACGCAGCGAGCCCGATCATGGCCGGTGACCACCCGGTGAGCTGCACTATGTCGATGACCTGCAGGTGCTGCAGCAGGGCCACCAAGCCGGCCGCGGGCAGCCACAGCAGTATCAGGCGCCCCATCATGGCCCGGCCCTCCGCCAGCGGCATGCAAGGACCTGTGCGCGCTGCTGGTGCTCCTCGTTGAGCAGCCGGGCAACCTCTCGCGCCTGCTCCAGCGCTTCGGCGTGCTCGCCACGCGTGCATGCCAGGAACCACACGCAGGGAGCGAATCGGCCCAAGGTCGGGTGCACCACCGGCATGTAGACGCGCACTCCGGTCTGGTCGACCGCGATCTTGAACGGGGCGCTCATAATGTCGCCCCTTCGCGCCGCTCCGCCCATTCCGCGCGCTCAAGAGCGTTGTGCACCCCTTCGACCAGTTCCAGGGCGTCCTCGAGCAGGAAGACGACGCCAAAAGCATGGTCCTGCAGCTCTCGCGCCGCCCCGTTCGCTACGTCCCTCGCTACACGCAGCGCTGAGACCAGCCTGCACTTGGCTTCCTGCGCCGCTCTGGTGGCGGACATGCTGCTGGCGAGCTCGACCTTGATGTCGTCCGGGCTCATCACAGCAGCTCCTTTGGCAGGGCGAGGCCTAGCTCATCGGTCAGCAGCTTGCGCATGCTATCCACGCCCTTGATGCCTGTCTCGCACAGCCGGATGGCGCCTCCCAGCGCCGCGCCAGTGTGGCCACCATGCGGTGGCTGCTGCGCTATCAGTTGCGCCTTCACCGCCTCTATGATGCCCTGCACTTCACGCAGGGAGTTCTTCGCCATCCACTGGATGAGTAAGGTGGTCTGGAGGGCTTTCTCCTCGACAGAGATATCGTCTTCGTGTTGCTGGGTGGGGACTGTCTTGAGTGCGGACCTTGCCCGCGTGCTGGTGCGTGCCATTCAAGCCTCCTGCTGCTGTCGTTGGTGAAACTGCCAGCCCAGGGAGTGGGTGGCAGCCCTACGACGAGCGGCAAAGACCGGGCACCAGCGGAGCTAGAACCGGCGAGCCGTGAGGCTCCTCGCCGAGGGCCGCCATTGAAATGGAAAGGTGGCTTGTAGGCGTGAAAAAGCCGCACAGCTGAGAGTCAATGCGGCTTTCGCCGCTGGTGCATACGGGTTTGCCGTCCCGTGTCGGTGGCGATCACCGACGAGGCGAACTATACCGAATTCGGGAGGGAGGGGTAGGCCAGCTGCAGCGCACGGCACTGCATCCCGCACCCCTACAGATCGGCCCTTGAGGAACGCGTGATTTTGCCAGGGACTGTAAGGATTTGAATTCTAAAGTGGTTCCGTGGTCTGCTTACTCCACTCGTCGGGAGATCCCACCTGGCGACCTTAAACCCTTGAGCGCTGGGCCGATAAAAGCTACTCTCGACGAAAATCGAACGTTCCTCATGCTGCCGGCTCTACCCCCGGACAGAATGTTGGGAACGATAAGTGAAGGGGGTTGGGGGTGCTTTAACCCTTCGGGAGGGAGAAGATGTCTGCACTAGAGTTAGAATTGAAGACTTATCAGTCCTTACTGCCGACCCTTATAGGCAAGGACGATGGTAAGTTTGCGCTGATTAAGGGCGAGGAACTGGTTGGGGTTTACGATTCATATCCTGATGCCCTGAAAATCGGGTACGAGAAATTTGGCGTGGAGCCGTTTCTTGTCAAGAAGATCAGCGCCGCGGAGCAGGTTGGCTATTTCACTCGAGATATTCAGCCGTGCCCAGCCTAACTGTCCAACTGTCGCCGCACGGCCCTCTTCTTGAAATTCTCGTAGGCGTAAGCAAACCCAGGCATTTTGCGCTGGTTCAGGCGGGCAAGGCAGTCCCGCCGCCGATTCCAGCCCGGTGCCTGATCGACACAGGGGCGAGTTGCACGTGCCTTGACCCGTCGATTATTAATGCTCTGCAATTAGCTCCCACTGGCAGTATCCCTATTCATACTCCGTCTACTGGTACAGCCGCCGCAGTGTGCAACCAGTATGACGTCTCCATAGTTATCCAGCACCCAAAGGGTTTTGGATTGGGTTTCGAAGCCATCCCAGTAATTGAAAGTAAGCTCTCCGGACAAGGGGCCATCCAAGGGCTAATTGGCCGCGATATCTTGCGTGAGTGCAATTTCACCTACAACGGGGAAGCGGGCTTCTACATCCTGTCGATCTGAGTTCGTCCACCCCGCAACCTAGCGGGCCTCGAGGCGCGTGCCAGTAGTTCGAGCAGCAGGTGGAGAGCGAGACGCCGCCCACGCCAGGGGTCTCACAGGCTCTCTCTACCCATTGAACTACGGGGTTTTCTGGCAAGATGCTTGCGTCGCACTACCGGCCCTGGCCAGGGGTAGTGGCCCGGTAGTGTTTCGGAAGGGGTATTTTTCAGAATCGCCCGGAAACCCGCGCCATTGCTGGATATTCGACAGACACCCCTTCCGCCACACCTGCGGCGCGCAGGTGCGCGTAAACTTTGCAACTTTTGAAATCCTTGCTTGGTCCCAAGCATGGATCCGTCATCCTGAGTAGAGGAGCCTCGATGCAGCCCAATTATTCAGCCGCCCGTACCGGCGCCGTCCTGGCGCCCGCACAACATCGCGTCTTGCGCAACACATATTGGCTATTGGCACTCACGCTCGTTCCTACTGCAATCGGCGCGGCACTCGGATTCAACCTCGATCTCTCCTTCATACGTTCCAATCCAGTGCTGTCAATCGTGGCGACACTGGCAATTTTTTATGGCTGGATCTTCGCCATCGAGCGCAATCGCAACAGCGTGATCGGCCTGGGCCTGCTGCTTGGATTCACTCTGTTCATGGGCCTGCTGCTGGGACCGCTGCTCAGGGTTGCCCTCGGCCTGGCCAACGGCGGACAAGTGGTGATGCTGGCCGCAGGAATGACGGCGGCGACTTTTTTCGCGCTGGCCACGGTGGCCACGACCACGCGCCGGGATTTCAGCTTCCTCGGCAATTTCCTGCTGGTGGGGGTGATCGTAGTGATGCTGGCGGTGGTCGCCAATATCTTCCTGGCCAGCCCACTTCTGCACCTGGTGCTGTGTGGGGTGTTCGTGGTGCTCAGCTCGATGCTGATCCTCTATCACCTCAACGCCGTGGTGCAGGGAGGCGAGACCAACTATATTTCTGCGACACTCTCGCTCTATATCGCCATCTATAATCTGTTCAGCAGCCTCCTGCAACTGCTCATGGCCTTCACCGGCCAGCGCGAGTGACGTCGTGATTCGTGCGTGCCGGACGGATTCGTCCGGCACCCGTCTCAACAGGCATGTCAATGCGTGAACAAGGCGATGGATTCGATATGTGAGGTATGCGGGAACATGTTCACCACCCCCGCTGCCGCCAGGCGGTAACCTTTCTGCTTCACCAGAATGGCGGCATCCCGAGCGAGGGTAGCCGGGTTGCAGGATACGTAGACGATACGATCGGGGGTTGTTTCCCCGAGGCACTCCACCACCGCTTGCGCGCCATCGCGCGGCGGATCCAGCAGCATGGCATCCAGCCGGCCAAGCCAGGCCAGCACGGCCCCGGCGTCCTGGAACAGATCCCCTACTTCGAACCTCACTGTGTCAGCCAGGCCGTTGAGATGAGCATTCATGCGTGCGCGCGCGACCAGATCCGCGCTGCCTTCGATACCGACGACCCGGGCACCGCAACGGGCAAGCGGCAGCGTGAAATTGCCCAGCCCACAGAACAGATCGGCAACGCGGCTATCGATGCCCGGCCGTAGCAGCCGCACCGCACGGCTGACCAGCAGCCGGTTCACCGCCTGGTTGATCTGGGTGAATTCATTCGACCTGAACTGCAGTGTGAGATCGAATTCCGGCAATCGATACGCCAGCGGTTGTGCGCTGGCAGGATCCAGCGGCTGCAGCGTGTCCGGCCCCTTGGGCTGCAG
Source organism: Burkholderiales bacterium (assembly GCA_026125625.1). GTDB lineage: Bacteria > Pseudomonadota > Gammaproteobacteria > Burkholderiales > SHXO01 > SHXO01. Next base: position 4,632 of record JAHCKU010000123.1, read on the forward strand.
ATGAATCTCCACCCCATGCTCACGCTGGAAATCACGCAGCCGACCCAGATCGTGCGCATCCGGCTGGTCGAGCACGCGCAGGCACAGCACCACATGCTGTCCTTCACCGACCGCGACCTCGATCTGCGGCAGGCGCGCCGCCAGATGCAGACCGGAGACCAGAGCACGCAGAGGTGCGATCAACGCCGAGGCCCGCGGCGCCAGCACGGCGCACGAATCCATCTCCACCACCAGATGGGTCTTGCGCTCGTGAAATCCCACCAGCGCGCCTCCCTTCTTCGGTACATGCCTCACCGCGAAGCGCGCCCGCGTCCTATAGCCCCAGGAGGCGCCATGGACGGGCGGCAGGATGACATCCGGATGCACGCCACCGATGCGCTTGAGGTCTTCCTCCAGCACACGCTGCTTCATCGCCACTTGCGCCCGTGCATCCAGGTGCTGCAGGCTGCAGCCGCCACAGCGCTCGAAAAATGGGCAAGCAGGCGCGACCCGCTGACTGCTCTGCGTCGCAATCTCCCGCACACGGGCAAGATCGAACGAGCGCTTGCGTCTCCAAACCTCGATCTCGACGCACTCTCCCGGAAGCGCCCCCTCGACGAACGTAACCTTGCCATCGACGCGCGCGACGCCACGACCTTCGAGGTCCAGAGACTGGATGTGCACCATGCTGTCGTGAGGAAGGGTATGGCTGCGTCAGAGGATCGTCACGCACCGGCACCGGCGATCATCCCAGCCTGGAGATGCCGTCACCTCCCGCTCGAATTCCGCTGCCATCTGGCCAGAAATTCATTCCAATGGTTAGCGCCGTTGCGATGCAAGGTCGACTGCACCAGGTCCAGCTCTCGCTCGTGCTCCTCGGAGGTCAGAAGCCCACGCATGAGTTGAAAGCGCAGGAACACGAGGAAGGTGTTGACCACATCGGTCTCGCAGTAGCTGCGAATGGAATCGATGTGTCCGGCCAGGAATGCCTCCCATACCTGGGCACCGCTCATGCCCAGCTTGCCGGGATAACCCAGCAGCTGCGCCACCTGATCCAGAGGTGCGGTTGCACGCGGCTGGTACATCGACAGGACGTCCATCAGATCCAGATGGCGTGTGTGATAGCGGGCAATATAGTTGTTGTACTTGAACTCGCGGTCGTCCTCGCCCAGATCCCAGTAGCGGCGGGCCTGAATGCCATGCAGCAGGCTGCGGTAGTGCAGCACCGGCAGGTCGAAACCACCGCCGTTCCATGACACCAGCTGAGGCGTGTACTTCTCGATGCCGTCGAAGAAACGCTGCAGCAACCCGGCTTCCGTCTCATTCGCTGCACCCAGCGACCACACGTTGAAGCTGTTTCGATCACGCAGAGCACAGGCGATGGCAACCACGCGCTGCAGGTGCAACGGCAGGAAGTCGTTTCCGCTGGCCTGTCGGCGCCGATGAAAGGCCCTCTCCGCAATTTCACGGTCTGCGATGGTATCGGGCACGCCGTACAGCTGACGCAGGCCGGCGACGTCTGGGACGGTTTCGATATCGAATACGAGGACGGGGTACACCGCAGTGCAGATCAGGTGGTGGAGGTGGCGTGGGCTTTGATCCCGGCCGATCCTGGGGACGGCGGATTGTAGCGCATGCGCACACCAGCACGAGATGCGTTTCGAGCTCCCGCACCACCGCTCGTGACTGCCAGAAAATGTACCTTGCAAATAACGCCTTACGTCAGGATCGCAATTGGAGCAAGTGGCATACGGGGCGCTCTCCGACGCCGATGCGAATGCTTGCGTGCTACCATCGACCCATACTGATAACAGGCTGTTGGAGAACGTGGCAGTAGCTTTTCAACAGCCGGGACAAGCCGCTCGTGACGGCCGTCCCTGTAGATGAGGAGCTAGAGGGTGGGCCATATCACCAACTTCGACGCGACGGCGTTCGATCTGCCCGACATTCCCGATTTCGTACGCCACCGCCGCTTGGCTAAATGGGTGAACGAGATCGCGCAGCTCACCCGTCCGGCACGCATCGTCTGGTGCGATGGCTCGGACGACGAGTATCACCGGCTGTGCGATGAGCTGGTGCGCAGCGGCACCTTGATTCCGCTGCACCCCACCAAACGGCCCGACAGCTTCCTGGCCCGCTCCGACTCCTCGGATGTGGCGCGCGTAGAGGACCGCACCTTCATCTGCAGCGTTCACCGCGCCGATGCCGGCCCCACCAACAACTGGATGGATCCGGTGCAGATGAAAGCGCAGCTGACCGGACTGTTCAGCGGTTGCATGCGCGGGCGCACCCTGTACGTCGTGCCTTTCTCCATGGGCCCGATCGGCTCCCCCATCGCCCAGCTGGGCGTGCAGATCACCGATTCGGCCTACGTCGCCGTGAGCATGCGCATCATGACGCGCATGGGACGCCCGGCGCTGGACGCCCTGGGTGAAGATGCACCTTTCGTCGAGTGCCTGCACTCGGTCGGCATGCCGCTCGCCGACGGCGAGCAGGACGTGGCATGGCCATGCAATACGCAGCACAAGTACATCGTGCACTTCCCGGAAGAGTATTCGATCTGGTCTTTCGGCAGCGGCTATGGCGGCAATGCGCTGCTGGGCAAGAAGTGCTTCGCACTGCGTATCGCTTCGGCCATGGCACGCGAGCAGGGCTGGCTGGCCGAGCACATGCTCATCCTCGGCGTCGAGTCTCCCGACGGCGAGAAGAACTATGTCGCAGCCGCGTTCCCCAGCGCCTGCGGCAAAACCAACTTCGCCATGCTCATCCCGCCGCCGGCTTTTAGCGGCTGGAAGATCACCACCATCGGCGATGACATCGCCTGGATCAAACCCGGGGCGGACGGTCGCCTGTACGCGATCAATCCCGAGTTCGGCTTCTTCGGCGTCGCACCGGGCACCTCGCAGAAATCCAACCCCAATGCACTGGCTACGCTGTCGCGCAACTGCATCTTCACCAACGTGGCGTTGACCGAGGATGGCGACGTATGGTGGGAGGACATGACCGAAACGCCTCCCGCACGCCTGATCGACTGGCAGGGCAACCCCTGGACGCCCGACTGCGGGCGCAAGGCAGCCCACCCGAACGCCCGCTTCACGGTTCCGGCCGCGCAGTGCCCTTCCATCGATCCGGACTGGCAAAAGCCGGAAGGCGTACCGATCTCGGCGTTCATCTTCGGTGGACGCCGCAGCCACAACATTCCACTGGTGTTCGAAGCGTTCAGCTGGGTCGACGGCGTCTACGCCGCTGCCACCATGGGCTCGGAAACGACTGCAGCCGCAGCGGGCAAGGTCGGAGAAGTACGCCGTGATCCCTTCGCCATGTTGCCGTTCTGCGGCTATCACATCGGTGACTACTTCGATCACTGGCTCGAGATCGGACGGCGCTTGAGCGATCCGCCGCGCATTTTCGGCGTGAACTGGTTTCGCAAGGGCCAGGACGGCAAGTTCCTGTGGCCCGGCTACGGCGAGAACATGCGTGTGCTGGAGTGGATCGTGAACCGCTGCCGCGGCCACGCCGGTGCCGTCCAGAGTGCGCTGGGATGGATGCCGCGCACGCAGGATCTGAAGTGGTCCGGGCTCGGCGACGAGGTGCAGGCGCGATATCCGGATCTGATGTCGATCGAACGCGATCCGTGGGTGCACGAGCTGCTCCTGCACGAGGAGTTGTTCGTGAAGCTCTACGACAAGCTGCCCAAG
>JAHCKU010000124.1 GCA_026125625.1 Burkholderiales bacterium
CCGAATACACCGATGCCCCCGCCTCGGACACCACCACCTTGGTCAGCCCAAGGTTTGGATGGCGTTTGATCAGCTCGCCCACCAGCTTGTCGGTCTCGCGCGATGCGGTGCCGTTGCCGATGCTGATCAGTCGTGCGTCGTGCTGCTCGACGAGCGCAACCAGCGTCGCGATGGCACCTTCGCGATCGTTGCGCGGCGCATGCGGGTAGATGGTGCCGGTATCGAGCAGCTTGCCGGTGCGGTCGATCACCGCCACCTTCACACCGGTGCGCAGCCCGGGGTCGAGGCCGATGGCCGCGCGCGCACCGGCAGGTGCGGCCAGCAGCAGGTCGTGCAGATTGCGCGCAAACACGCGGATCGCCTCGTCCTCGGCGCGCTCACGCAATGCGGAGAACAGATCGCTCTCCAGCTGCGCCGCGATCTTCACGCGCCACGCCCAGCGCACCGTATCGGCCAGCCAGGCATCGGCGGCACGCCCCTGATCGGCGATGCCGAAGCGTGCCGCGATCATGCGCTCCGCGCTGTTCGGCTCCGGGGCTGCGCCAGCGGCCGGCTCCGCCAGATCCTCCGGCAGCTTGAGCGCGATGCGCAGGACGTTTTCTTTGCGCCCGCGGAACAGCGCGAGCGCGCGATGCGGCGGCACAGCCTCGAACGGCTCGGCGAAATCGAAGTAGTCGCGGAACTTCGCCCCTTTCTCTTCCTTGCCTTCCGCGACCTTCGCGATCATGCGCGCGTTCTTCTGCAAATGCGTACGCAGGCGTCCGATCAGCTCGGCGTCTTCGGCGAAGCGCTCGGTCAGGATCTGACGCGCACCCTCCAGCGCAGCCTTGATATCAGGCACGCCTGGGTTGTCGCCATCGGGGCCGGCAAACGATTCGCGCAGATACTTCTCCGCTTCCGCGTGCGGATCGAGCACGGGATCGGCCAGCAGCGCATCGGCCAGCGGCTCCAGCCCGGCCTCGCGCGCGATCTGCGCCTTGGTGCGCCGCTTCGGCTTGTAAGGCAGGTACAGGTCCTCGAGGCGCTGCTTGGTTTCGGCTTCCTCGATCTGCGTGCGCAGCTCGGGCGTGAGCTTGCCCTGCTCCTCGATGCCGGCGAGGATGGCGGCGCGCCGCTCCTCCAGCTCGCGCAGATAGCCTAGGCGCTCCTCCAGCCTGCGCAGCTGTGTGTCATCCAGACCGCCGGTGACTTCTTTGCGATAGCGTGCGATGAAGGGGACGGTGGAACCTTCGTCCAGCAATGCCACGGCGGAGGAGACTTGCGCCGGGCGCACACCCAGCTCGAGGGCGATACGGTGCTCAATGGCGGGAAGCATGAGACAGGTGGTCGCTACAGACGAAGCAGACGAACGAACTGTGTGCACTATACGCGAACCGCGGCGCCGGAAGGAGTCCGTCGCAGGCGCATACGCACCGGTATGGGGCGTGCTGCAGCACGCATGCGCAGCCATGCTTTGACGGCTACACTTCGCGCGATCGCGCATTGCTCACGGGAACCCTTCATATGTCCGACATCCTCACCAACAATCAGCTTGCGCCGAATCGCTCGCAGCTGCCGATCTCCTGGTACTTCGACCCTGCAATCTTCGAGCTGGAGCGCAAGCTGATCCTGGAGCAGGGGCCGGGTTACGTCGGCCACGAGCTGACGGTGCCGAACGAGGGCGACTATCTCACCCTGGACTGGGCACGCCACGGCAAGATGCTGGTGCGCAGCCCGCGCGGCGTGCATCTGCTGGACAACGTCTGCCGCCATCGCCAGTCCCTGCTGCTGGAGGGCCGCGGCAACGTGCGCAACATCGTCTGTCCGGTGCACAAGTGGACCTACGATCTCGACGGGCGCCTGATGGGTGCGCCGGAATTCGACCGCAATCCGGACATCGGTCTGCAGGAGACGCCGTTGCAGAACTGGCACGGACTGCTGTTCCGCGGTCCGCGCGATGCGGCAGGCGATCTGGCCGACTTCCCGCTGGCGCACGAGTTCGACTTCAGCGGCTACGTGTTCGAGCGCGCGCAGGCGGACGTACTCGAATACAACTGGAAGAACTTCCTGGAGATCTTCCTGGAGATGTACCACGTCGTTCCCTACCATCCGGGCCTGCAGTACTTCGTCGACCCCGGCAACTACAAGTGGGGTTTCGGCGAACGCTGGTCGTACCAGATCCTTGGCATCAAGGACGAGTTCCGCAACCAGGTGTCGCCGCACTACACGCGCTATCGCAACGCCATCCTGCAATACAGCAACGGCCAGCTGCCCAAGTACGGCACGCTGTGGTGCATCCTGTATCCCAACGTGATGCTGGAGTGGTATCCCTACTCCCTGGTGGTGAGCACGCTGGTGCCGCTGTCGCCCGAGCGTACTCTCAACGTGGTCGAGTTCTTCTATCCTGAGGAAGTCGCGCTGTTCGAGCGCGAACTGGTGGAGGCGCACCAGGCGGCCTACGCCGAATCGGCAGCCGAAGATTCCGAGATCTGTACCTGGCTGCAGAAGGGGCGCAAGGCACTGTGGCTCAACGGCCAGGAGGATGCCGGCCCCTATCATTCGCCGCATGAGGACGGCATGGTGCACATGCACGAGTTCCTGCGCCGTCAGCTGGAGAAGATCTGATCGCGCCAGCATCACACGCAGGAAGACGACGTGATCTGCAGGGAAGGCGAACATGGCTGCTGACGACAAAGGAAAGTGGGGACGGCGCCTGGCTTACGCCGGGCTGGTGCTTGCCGTCGCCTGCGTGGTGGCCGGCATGCTTTCCGGACTGGGCTACCGCGCCGGTCTGTGGCACTTCCGCGCCGGCTTCCTGATCCTGCGCGGCGCGTTCTTCGTCGCGCTCGCGGCCGGCGCGCTATCCCTGCTCGGCATCCTTTTTTCGCGCGGGAGGCGCCACGCCCTGGCAGGCGGAATCGCCGGCCTGATGATCGCCCTCGGCTTTGCCTACGTGCCGTGGCATTGGAAGCAGACGCTGGATGCACTGCCCTACATCCACGACATCACCACCGATACCGAAGATCCGCCGCAGTTCGTCGCCGCAGCACAACTGCGTGGGGAGATGGACCATCCGATCGCCTACGACGGACCAGAGGTGGCGGCGCAACAACGCAGCGCCTATCCGGATCTCGCACCGCTGCTGACCAGTGCTTCGAGGGATCAGGTGTTCGAAGCCGCCTATCAGACCATCCAGGACATCGGCATGCGGCTCACCGATGCGGATTCGGCCGCCGGGCGCGTGGAGGCGAGCCATACTACCTTCTGGTATGGCTTCACCGACGATATGGTGGTGCGCATCAGCGAAACACCGTCGGGCACGCGCGTGGACGTGCGCTCGAAATCGCGCGTCGGACACAGTGACTTGGGCCGCAACGCCAGGCACGTGCGCACGTTCCTGAGCAAGCTCGAAGCGCGATTGATCTAGTCAGCGCGCCGGTCGCGCAATCCTCACTGCGTCCAGACTGCGCAGATGAAGCACGCAGGCGTTGCGTTGCAAGCATCGCAGGCGGGTTTTCTGCAATGCACCACGCGTTGCCTTACACTGCGCACCCTTCGTCGGGCCTTGTCGGTACAAGGCCCAGCCCTCAAGAACAACTGCACAAATCGGAAACAGCCGTGTCGGGAATCTCGTGGTCGTCGGTCGTCATCACCATCCTGCTGCTGAGTGCCGGCATGGCCGCAGCGCAAGACACTTCTGTCCCTGCCGGGGACAGCTCCACCGCACCAGTGGCCGAAACACTTACCAGGCGCCTGGACCCAGCCGACTTCAAGTCGCGCATCGAGCTTCGCTACGAGCACCAGAATCTGCATGACGGCGGCAGCCGCGGGCTGCTGGTGCCGCGCTACGAGTACGCCTTCAGCAAGACGCTGGCGGCGCGCATCGAGGTGCCCTACGTCTGGAACCGGCCGGACGGCGCCGGCTCGGATCGCGGCCTGGGCGACGTCATCCTGCGGCTCAACTACCGCGCCCTGCGCGGCGACGGCTACGCGCTGGTGCTGGCGCCCGAGCTGTCCCTGGATACGGCCGATGAGGGGCTGGGCATCAACGCCACCGTGTTCCAGCCAGTCGCCTTCGCCTCCATCGACATGCCGCAGATCAGCTCGGTGCTGTTTCCTTATGCGCAGCAGTTCATCGACATCGCCGGGAAGAACGACGTGAGCATCAGCCTGCTGCGCCTGGGTCTGCTCAGCCGTCTGCCGCAGCGCTTCTACACTTTCGTCGAACCGAGCTTTTACGTCGATTGGGAGCGCGATCAGCGCACCGGTTTCACCCTGGAGCTGGAAATAGGGCGCCTGCTGAGCAAGAATCTGGCGATCTGGGGGCGACCGGGCGTGGGTACGGGCGGCAAGCATCTGCCCTACGTCTACGCCTGGAACTTCGAGATCGGCTTCCGCTACTTCCTCGACTGACAACGACAGCCTGAACGTGGGCTACAGCTCGAGCGCCCGCCAGTAGCCGGTCAGCTCGAGATAGCCGCGGCCGATTTCACGTCCGTCCCGCAGAGCGCGCACTGCGCCCTCCCAGTAGATGGTCCTGGTGCTCGCGCGCGAGTCCAGCTCCTGATCATCCATCAGCGGCTGCAGCTCGATGCGCAGCTCGCCTGCACGCACGCGCATCGCCACCGGATAGGGCACGTCGGTGCGTGGGGAGCGCCAGGTGCGGATCGCTTCGAACTCCACCTGCGCCGGCACGAACGTGCGCACCCGGCCGTGCGCATCGCGCAGGCTGCCGGCAGCCCATGGCACGGAACCGTCGCGGCCGCGGATGCGGAACGCCATCAATGCGCCGCCGTCGTGCAGATTGATGCCGATCCAGTCCCAGCCGGCAGCCCGTTCGTCCAGGATGGTGCTGGACCACTCGTGATCCAGCCAGGCGCGGCCACGAAGCGGCAACGTGCGCCCACGCACCGTCAGCGCTCCCTCCGTTTGCAGATGCGGCCGGCTGTAGTAGTAGCTCGCCTGCTCGCGCCGCGAGCCCTTGCGGCTGAAGCCGGACTCGCCCTGCAGCAGCAGCGGCTGGGTGGCAGTGAAGTGCAGCTCCATGGCGAAGGTGCGTGACACGATGCGCGCGCTGTAGGTATCGCCCTGCAGCTGCAGCGACCAGTCGTCGATGTGCACGCGCGTGGTGGCCTGGTCGGCTTCGGCCAGTCCGAAACCGGCGCGCGCCGAGCGCTGGTCGTGCAGCAGCTGTCCTTCGCGCGCATCGGCAACGGCCGCGTGCGCGAACAGCAACTGGTGCGGCGCGAAGCTGCTCGGATTGTCTTCCTGCAGCCGCGGGCGGTTGCGGAAGAAGGTGATCTGGATGCCCAGATCCTGACCGGCGGCATCCGCCACCCAGCCGGTGATGTACCACCACTCGCTGCGGTAATCGGGATGCGCGCCGTGATCGCGCGGAAAGGACAGCGGCGTGCCGCGCACCACGTCCGGATACTGCGCCTGGGCCGCGGACAGCCACGGCAGGCACGGCAGCGCGGCGAGGAAATGCCGGCGGCGCACGACGATGCGGCCCCCTCCGAACGCTCAAAACCGCTATTGTGCGGGCATGCGCGAGGAGTGATGATGCAGGATCACCCACTTGTCGCCGCGTTGCTCGAGCACGAAGGTGAAGCGCGCCGGCGTCGGCACTTCCCGGCCGTCGCGAAGATCCGTCACGGTGTAGCTGCCGGCCACCAATGCGCCGCCGTGCCCCGTAAGGCGCACCTGCCGATCGTCGATGTGCACGCGCAGGTTGGGATTGCGCGCCGACTCGGTGAAGTACTGCAGGATTTGCGCCGGCTCGGTGGCGAGCGTCTGCATGCGCGTGCCCCAGAACACCGCCTGCGGCGCGTACAGCGCGGCGATGCGCGCGGCATCGCGGCTGTTGTAGGCCTCCACCCATTCCATCACCGCTTGCACGGCGCCCTGCTCGGCTTCCGGGGTGCCGGCGTGCGCGTTTGGAACGAGCCAGCAGGTGGACAAGCACAGCATGATGAGACGAACGACACGCATGATTGCATCTCCCGATCGTGATGACGCGAGCGAGTATACCGATGCCTGGTCACCAGTCTTCACGGACCGCGCGTACAGCGTCGTCGCGCTGAGCATGACGCGCGCTGGCGCGCGCGGTGAGCATGGCCAGCGCCAGCATCGCTGCAGCGAAGCCGAGCAGGGCGAGCCACGGCACGTGCAGCTCCATGCTCCAGTGGAACGACTGGCGGTTGACCACGTGAATCAGCACCAGGCTGATCAGCCAGCCCAGGCCCAGACCAGCCAGCAGACCGACGATGCTGGTGAGCAGTCCTTCGCTGGTGAGCAGCGCCGCCACCTGGCCGCGCGTCATGCCGACGTGGCGCAGCACGCCGAACTCGCGCCGTCGAGCGAGCGCCTGCGCGGTCACGCCGCTGGACAGCCCGAACAGGCCGATGAGGATGGCCGCGGCTTCCAGCGCATAGGTGGCAGCGAAGGTGCGGTCGAAGATGCCCAGGCTGCGCGCGCGGATCTGCGCCGGCTGCTCCATCTGCAGGCGCTCGCCGCCGGGCAACACGGCGCGCAGACTGCGTGCCACCGCTGGCGCATCGGCATCGTCCGCCAGCCATAGCGCGGCATCGCTAACGCGCGTATCGCCGCTCAGCTCACGGTAGATCGAACGCGGCACGATCAGCGCACCGTTCTGGCGCGCGTAGTCGCGCCACACGCCGGCGATCACGAACGTCGCGCTGCGCCCGGCAATCGGCAGCTCGACGCGCTGGCCCGGCTGCATGCCGAACACGTCGACCATCATCTCGCTCACCCACACCGGCGCTGTGTCGTCCGACGCGACCGGTGCCTGCGCCACCAGCGGCAGCACCTGGTCGGCCATCGCCGGATCGAGATCGCGCGCCAGCAGAGTCACCGGCGCGCGCCTGGGATCGAGCAGCAGCTGCTCGCTGCGCAGGAATTCCACGCGCTGCACGCCGTCGGTGGCGGCGATGCGCGCCTGATCCGCCTGCGAGAAGAATCCGCTGTCACCGACCGTGCCGGCACGCAAGTACAGGTCGGCCGGCAGCACGCGCACCAGCCAATGGTCGAGGGATTCGCGGAAGGAAGCCACCATGATGGCCATGGACACGGTCAGGCTGATGGCGGCGACGATGGCGGCCAGGCTCATGCTCGCCGGACCGGGCGCGTTGCGCAGCTGCGCCAGGGCCAGCGCCGGTGCCGGGCTGCGGGGAACGGGCAGCCAGCGCAGCAGCAGCGCCAGCACGCGCGGCAGCAGCAGGATGCTGCCGAGGAGCAGGGAGCCGATGGCGAGATAGCCGAACAGCGGCACGCCATCGATCGCCGGCTGCCCGACCAGCACTGCCGACAGCAACAGCAGGATCAACCCCGGCCATGCATGGCCGAAGCGCTGGAAGACGTGCTGGTCATCACCGGCCTTGAGCGCCGCGGCCGGACGTGCGTGCGCTGCTTCCAGCGCCGGCAGCAGGCTGCCGAGCACCGCTGCACCCACGCCGAGCGCGAAGAACACCGCCACCGCCAGCGGTTCGAACGCAGGCGCAGCGCTCAGCCCGCGAAAATGGCCGGCACCGAGATCGGCACCGATGAAGCGCAGCACGAGGGTAGCCAGCGCGTAGCCGAGCAGCAGTCCGGCGGCGGCGCCGAGCGTACCGACCGTCAAACCTTCCAGCAACAGCAGACCGACCAGTCCTCGCCGCGTGATGCCCAGCACGCGCAGCAGCGCGAGTTGCGCGCGCCGGCGAATCACGCTCAGCACCTGGGTGGAGAACACCAGCAGGCCGCCTGTGAACAGCGCCACCAGCGCCAGCACGTTGAGGTTGATACGGTAGGCGCGGGTCATGCGGCTGGTGGCTTCGATGGCGCCATCCGGGCGATCCACCTGCACGCCGGGCGGCAGCAGCGCGACGATCGCTTGTCGCGCCTCGGCCTCCGCGGCGCCCGGACGCAGCTTGACGTCCACGCGCGTGAGCACATCCGGACGCTCGAGCAGCCGCTGTGCGCCGGCGATGTCCATCACCGCCACCCGCGCACGCGTGCCCTCCGCCGGCAGCCATCCGGCCACGCGCAGGCGCACCTCGCGCAGGCCGACCTGGAGCGGTAGCATCGCGCCGATCTCCACTTCGAGCCAGTCGCGCGCGGCCGGACTGAGAAACACGGTATCGGCGCGCAGGGTGTCCGCGAAATCCTCCGCCTGCGCCAGCAGCGCCGGCTGAATCTGCGCGGCGCGAAACACGTCCAGGCCGACGATGCGCAGCGGCTCTTCGCGCCCGGCCACCTGTGCCTGCACTTCCAGCACCGGGCTCGCTACTGCCACCTGCG